>JBBKWK010000197.1:0-13054 GCA_037968915.1 Pontixanthobacter sp. | reverse complement strand
ATTGTGTGCGCAATCGAAAACGTCGATCCGATGGGCGTGCACACCGGGGATTCGATCACCGTCGCCCCCGCGCTGACGCTGACCGACAAAGAATATCAGATCATGCGCAATGCCAGCATCGCTGTCCTGCGCGAAATCGGCGTCGAAACCGGCGGATCGAACGTGCAATTCGCGGTGAACCCGGAAGACGGGCGCCTGATCGTGATCGAGATGAACCCGCGCGTGTCGCGCAGTTCGGCTCTCGCATCCAAAGCCACCGGCTTTCCCATCGCGCGCGTCGCGGCGAAATTGGCGGTCGGGTACACATTGGATGAACTTACCAACGAGATTACCGGGGCAACGCCCGCCAGCTTTGAACCGACCATCGATTATGTCGTGACCAAAATCCCGCGCTTTGCTTTCGAAAAATTCAAAGGGGCCGAGGCGACGCTATCCACCGCGATGAAGTCCGTGGGCGAGGTCATGGCGATTGGGCGGAATTTCCAGGAATCCATGCAAAAGGCGCTGCGCGGTCTGGAAACGGACCTCGACGGGTTCAACCGCGTGCCTGAATTGGAAGGCATGCAGCGCGACGTAATCAACGCCGCAATCTCTCGCCGTACGCCGGACCGCATTCTCAAGGTTGCTCAGGCCATGCGGGAAGGGCTGAGCGTTGAGGATATTCAGAGCGTGACAGGCTATGACCCGTGGTTCCTGCGCCAGATCGAAGCGATCATCAAAGCGGAAGCGGAAATTTCGGCTGACGGACTGCCGAACGACGCGGCAGGCCTGCGCAAACTCAAAGCAATGGGGTTTTCCGACAAACGCCTCGCCACCCTAGCTGTGCGTTCGGTACATGTCGCGGGCGGGATGGCCGAAACCCAGGCACGCCGCTCCGGCTTGCTGCACGATGCCTTGCGCGCAATGGCCGGTGCCACTTCGGAAATCGAAGTACGCCAATTGCGCCAGAAGCTGGGTGTGCATCCGGTGTTCAAACGGATCGACAGCTGCGCCGCCGAATTCGAGGCAATCACGCCCTATATGTACTCGACCTACGAGGCGCCCAGCTTCGGTGAACCGGAAAACGAGGCGAACCCATCCGACCGCCGAAAGATCGTGATCCTCGGCGGCGGGCCAAACCGGATCGGGCAGGGCATCGAGTTCGATTATTGCTGCTGCCACGCCTGCTTCGCGTTGGAGGAAGCCGGTTTCGAAACCATCATGATCAATTGCAACCCGGAAACGGTTTCCACCGATTATGATACGTCAGACCGGCTTTATTTCGAACCATTGACTGCCGAGGACGTGCTGGAAATCCTCCGCGTCGAAATGACTAACGGCGAGCTGGTCGGCGTGATCGTGCAATTCGGCGGTCAAACTCCGCTGAAACTGGCGCAGGCGCTTGAGGATGAAGGCATTCCTATCCTCGGCACAAGTCCAGACGCAATTGATCTGGCTGAAGACCGCGAACGGTTTGCCAAACTGGTCAACAAATTGAAGCTGAAGCAGCCAGAAAACGGCATCGCCCGCAGCCGGGACGAAGCCCGCGCGGTCGCCGCGCGGATTGGCTATCCGGTGTTATTGCGCCCTTCCTATGTGTTAGGCGGCCGAGCGATGGAGATCGTCGATAGCGAAGCACAGCTCGACAATTACATCGCCACCGCGGTCAGCGTTTCTGGCGATTCGCCGGTGCTGATCGACCAATATTTGCGCGATGCGATTGAGTGCGATGTCGATGCGCTATGCGACGGCGAGCAAGTCGAAGTCGCGGGCGTGATGCAGCATATCGAGGAAGCGGGCGTTCATTCGGGCGACAGCGCCTGCACTTTGCCGCCGTATAGCTTACCGCCAGAAATCATCGAGGAAATGGAGCGGCAGACCAAGCAATTGGCGCTCGCGCTGAATGTCGTTGGCCTGATGAACATCCAGTTTGCCGTTAAGGATGGTCCTGACGGTCAGGAAGTCTATCTTATCGAGGTCAATCCGCGCGCAAGCCGGACCGTGCCTTTCGTCGCCAAAGCAATCGGGCAACCAGTGGCAAAGATCGCGGCGCGCGTGATGGCAGGGGAAAAGCTCGCAACATTTCCGCCGTTCAAGCGCAAACTGGATTATATGGCGGTCAAGGAAGCTGTGTTCCCCTTCGCCAAATTCCCCGGCGCGGATCCAGTGCTCAGCCCGGAAATGAAATCCACTGGTGAAGTGATGGGGATCGACCGCGATTTTGCCTCTGCGTTCTACAAATCCCAATTGGGTGCGGGAGAGGTTCTGCCGGAGAAAGGCGTATTATTCGTATCAGTCAAAGATAGCGACAAGCCGGTTATCGTGCCGGCAGTCGCATCGCTGATAGAACACGGCTTTACAGTGATCGCCACGGGCGGCACGCAAACCTATTTGGCCGAACTGGGGCTGGCCGTCGAACGGGTCAAGAAAGTGGCCGAAGGGCAGCCCAATATCGTGGACCGGATGATCGACGGTGATGTCGATCTGGTGTTCAATACCACCGAAGGTTGGCAAAGCCATATCGACAGCAAATCGATCCGCGCATCGGCGCTGAGGAGCCGCATTCCCTATTATACAACGGCGGCGGCATCATTGGCGACAGCGCAGGCAATTGTAGCGATAAATGCAAGCCAGCTTGAAGTCCGCTCGTTGCAGGACTATTATAGCTGAAACAACCGCGTCTTTTCTCGACAATTTAGACGGATTTATGCCGCCTCTTATGGAGCGGTATTGCTTCTAACTGTCGGAAAATACGCCTTAAAAATGGAATGAGGTTTTCATGCAAAGTGTTCCGATGCTTGCTGAAGGATACGAACGGCTAACTGCCGATCTGAAGGCGTACCGCGCTGAAAGACCAACAATTGTCGACGCGATTGAAACCGCGCGCGCGCACGGAGATTTGTCCGAAAACGCGGAATATCACGCTGCCAAGGAACGTCAGGGCCAGGTGGAAGCATATATTGCCGACATCGAAAACAAGGTCAGCCGCGCGCAGATTATCGATCCGACCACGCTTTCAGGTGATCGCATCGTGTTTGGCGCAACTGTTACGCTGCTCGATGAAAATGATAAGCCGATCAAATATCAAATCGTGGGTGAAACCGAAGCAGACGCCAAGAAGGGCCGCATTTCGTATAACTCACCGCTGGCAAAGGCCCTGATCGGGAAGAATGTCGGCGATGAAATCGAGGTGGCAGTGCCCTCCGGCGACAAGTTCTATCTTGTGAAGAAAATTGAATTCATCTGATATGATTTGCGGCCCTGCCGCTGCGGATTGCTAGTTAAACAAAAAACGCCTCGGAGATCATCCGGGGCGTTTTTTGCGAACTATTTGCCCTTCGCTTCGGGATCCAGCAACTTATGTAGATGGACGATGACGTACTTCATCTCGGCATCATCGACCGTGCGTTGGGCTTGAGTACGCCATGCTTCTTCGGCTTCGTCATAATCTGGAAATACGCCTACCACATGGACGCTATGCGGATCCTGAAACTCTAACGTGCGCGGGTCTTTTACCCGCCCGCCCATGACCAGATGAAGTAGCTGTTTCGGGTTAGTGGCTGACATTATTTGATCTCGCCTTTGAGAAAGAAACTGGCGGGGCAATTACGGATTTTTAGACGATAGACAAACCCACCGAAGCAACGATTTTACGAGATACGAGTGCGTAAATCGCGGACAGCCCGGCCGGCCTTTTTGCTCACATCACGTTTAAGCGTAGCGGCGCTGTCACCAACCTTGGCTGCACGGTGTGTGGCTTCTCGGCGGGCCGTGCGAGCACTGTCACCGAGAGTATCGCCGATATCATCGAATTTGTCCTGACCGGTCTGCGCGGCGTTGCCCGCAAAATTCATAAATCTCGAGCCGTAAGCGAGGCCCAATTCTGCAGTAATCGCAGCGAGTGATGCTGCGCGCGAGCCAACTTTTTTGCCGACGCGCTGGCTTAGCCGCCGTCCCGGACCGGGAATCAGCGCGGCCAGCACCACGCCAAAGGCAAGCGCAGCCCCGACGGTAGCAATTGGATGTTCGCGAACGAACTCGGTGGCGGTGTCCCGGGCGTCACGTGCGTGATCCCCAAGCGAGCGATCTGCGTTGCGCGCCTCGCCTGCAGCGATTTTCTCGCGCAACTCTTCGCGCTTTTGGTCGCCTGCCGCGGGGGTTTTCGCAGAGGTACTCATGGTGAAATCTCCAGTAAAATTCGAGAAAAAGTCTATCGTCCCAATTCGCCAAAACTAGTTCAGTCCAGTTTGGAGTCGTCCGGCTCTACATCTGCCTCATCGTCATCATCTGTGAAGAGAGCCATGATCGGGTTGCGCGCAAACCACAACAAAACTGCGCCAACCAGAGTTGTCAGAACGCCGCGATTATTGTCCGCAATCTCGACCGCGTCGTCGAAAACATCCGCCGCACCGTTACTCATCCGGTCCACGATCCGTTTGCCAAATCCTTTCCCAGCGAGGTTAGCTCGCAAATGAACGATGTCGGATGTCAGCAGAGACCGCGCGGCATCGCGTAGCGCACGATCTTCTCTCAATCTGAGGTCAAGTTTCCGGCTCATTCTTTCGCTTCTTCATATGCTTCTGCCAATCGTGCAAAGCGATTTCTGGCTTTCATGCCAAAAATTGCGCCCGCCAACAGTAACACTCCAACTACCGCCGCAGTTGCGCCCCACGCGGTTATTATGGGAGTGAGCGCAAATATGGCACCGATAACCAGTGCTACCAGCGCCAAATGAAAAACTGCAAAGGCACATACGCCATATAGTATGCCTGATTTTCCGCGATCGGCTGCAAAAGCCAAACGGGATTTCTGAAAGGCAACTTCGGCTTCAAAATACGTTTTACCGTCATCTATCAGCGCGACAATATCGTCTGAAAGTGATCCTCCGGAAACCGATTCTTCGTTTTCCGGTAATTCCACATCTTCTTCGCGCCCACCGGGCTGTATGTCATCCAACATGCGTAGCCCCTAAGGTGCAGCCACAGCCCTTATCGATCCGCAGGACCGTGAAAGACTGTGGCGCACAGATAATCAGCCGCGCTTTCCGCGGAATAGGCGTGAGAACATGAAGCCTACAACTGCGGCAATTCCGACAGCTGCTGCAGGGCTTTTGCGTACGACTTCACGGGCATCTTCGCCCAACTCGTCAACGCTTTTGGAATCAAGCTTTGCGGCTGTATCCTGCAGACTCCGCGATGCGGTCCGGGCATAGTCACCATATTTCGCGCCAAGCTTCTCGTCGATCGTGCCGGCAGTGTCTGACACCAACTTGCCCAAGGACGACATTGCTTCGCTAGCCTTGGTCTTACCATCATAGGCAAGATCGGCCGCTTTCGTCTTGGCTTCGGCAGCTAGCTCGGATGCTTTAACCTTGGCTTCGGCGCCATATTCCTTGGCTTCGCCAACCAGATCAGACGATCTGTCCTTGGCTTGCTCACGATAGGCAGTAGCGCGTGTGGTTGCTTCAACTTTCAAAGCGGCGGCGCCAGCTTTCGCTTCTTCCAATGCGGAGCTGAAACGTGACTTTGCTTCTTCCGTTCCCTTGGCTGTGCTGTTCGCCGAAACTGCCTTCTTCGCGGCAGATTTCTGTTTGGTGGTAGTTTTCTTGGGAGTGCTGGCCTGTGCCATGATATTTTCCTTTACCCTCTGATTCTTGCATCAGCATTCGTATTCAGTGCCAAAAACGTTGGTTTGGACCTTCAACAATGCAACGTAACTTGCGCCGTTTTGTTCCGGCGCATAAGGCGGCAGAGCGCCCTTACTTCCAACATTTAAGCGGTGTGTTAGTCATTTACAACAGTCCAATTCGGAGCATTGCCCCAACATGACCGCAATTATCGACATTCATGCCCGTGAGATACTTGATAGCCGTGGTAACCCCACAGTGGAAGTGGATATATTGCTTGAGGATGGCAGTTTCGGACGTGCGGCCGTGCCCTCGGGTGCCTCAACTGGCGCTCATGAAGCGGTTGAATTGCGCGATGGCGATGCTGCGCGCTATCTGGGGAAAGGTGTTACCAAGGCGGTCGCTGCCGTAAATGGCGAGATCGCCGATGCACTACTGGGCCTTGACGCCGAAGATCAGCGTGATCTCGATATGGTCATGATTGATCTGGACGGGACTGAAAATAAGGCTCGCCTCGGAGCCAATGCAATCCTCGGGGTGAGTATGGCGGCTGCGAAAGCCGGGGCAGATGCACGTGGATTGCCATTGTGGGCTTATGTCGGCGGAGTGTCGGCGCATGTCCTACCGGTGCCGATGATGAATATCATCAATGGCGGCGAACATGCTGAAAATCCGATTGATATTCAAGAATTCATGGTCATGCCGGTGGGCGCCGAGAGTATCGCAGAAGCGGTCCGCTGGGGCTCGGAGATATTTCATACGCTTAAAAAGGGGCTGTCTGACAAGGGCCTCGCGACTTCAGTTGGCGACGAGGGCGGCTTTGCGCCTGATTTGGCCAGCACGCGCGATGCGTTGGATTTCATCATGGCCTCAATTGAAAAGGCAGGGTTCAAGCCCGGCACTGATGTAGTTCTTGCGCTCGACTGCGCTGCTTCAGAATTTTTCAAGAACGGGAAATATGAGATTTCCGGAGAGGGAAAATCACTTTCCCCTGACGAGATGGCCGCCTATTTGGCAAAATTATGCGATGATTATCCAATCCGGTCGATTGAAGACGGGATGGATGAAGACGATTTTGCTGGCTGGAAAGCACTTACGGACATGGTCGGTGACAAAGTTCAGTTGGTCGGAGACGATCTATTCGTCACCAACCCAAAGCGGCTGTCGATGGGCATCGAGCAAGGTCTTGCCAATTCGCTTCTGGTCAAAGTCAACCAGATCGGCACGCTGAGTGAAACCTTGCAGGCGGTGGAAATGGCGCACCGAGCAGGATATACCTCGGTGATGTCGCACCGTTCGGGTGAAACCGAGGATGCGACCATCGCTGATCTGGCGGTCGCCACTAATTGCGGGCAGATCAAAACAGGCTCGCTCGCGCGTTCGGACAGATTGGCCAAATATAACCAGCTCATCCGGATTGAGGAAGAATTGGCTGCCAGTGCTGTTTATGCGGGCGCCGGCTGCTTTGGACGCTTAGCGGGATAGTCCCCGCAGCAATTGAATACTTAAACGTATTTCGTTTGAAGCGCTAGCATAGCGATGGCAGCTTTGGCCGCTTCACCGCCCTTGTCCTTGCGGGTCTTGTCCGCACGGGCGAGGGCCTGTTCCTCGTTCTCGACCGTGATGATCCCGTTGCCAATCGGGATTCCGTCCATGGTCAGCGCCATGATGCCGCGCGCGCTTTCACCGGCGACAATCTCGAAATGATAGGTCTCGCCGCGGATAACCACACCGATGGCCACAAACCCGTCATATTGGCCGCTTTCGGCGACAATCGAGATTGCGCCGGGAATTTCCAGGGCACCAGGAACAGTCAAAACTTCGGATTCATGGCCATCTGCGGCCAGCGCTGAACGTGCGCCATCCACCAGCATATCATTGAGATGGTCGTAAAACCGGGCTTCGACGATCAAAAAACGCGCCATTTATTGCTCCTATTGTGTCGCAGCCCGATAACTCGGGATATCTCAATAGGGAAGCCAATAGGGCGCATGCGCATCACAAACGTGGGGATGGCGCTTAGGCTTTTTTTCCATCCGAAAGTTTGGTCCGGATGTGCTCAAAGACAGGACCATAGATCGGTCGTTCGAATTCCACGCCGACAATGTAGTCATTGCACCAACGTACAGTGGCTATGATCGGCCCGATGGTCTCGATCTTGATGCTCAGTTCGGTTTCCTCAGTCAAACGACCAAACCGGTCGTAGAACCGGCAGCCCGTTTCCGAAATTTCGATGATCGGGACATCGCGCGCAATACCGTTACCGGTACGATATCGGCCTTGCACCGAGATATCGAACCGCGGAGTCCGACGGGTTTCGTCCGCCGCATCCTTTCGGCGCTGTTCCATATCTTTAAAACTATCCATCGGCGGCCTCGGTAAGCGGGTTTTTGTCCGTTATGGGCAAATTATAAACCATCCGGGTTAAGCAACTGAGAAAGACGGGCCAGAATAGCCAGTCCGTTCTACTGGATCCAGGAAGATTATTGCACATAGATCAACCATAGAACGCGCACGAGCGCCGAAGTATCTAGATATATATGAAATATGGTGGACGCACTTGGGTTCGAACCAAGGACCCGCTGATTAAGAGTCAGCTGCTCTACCAACTGAGCTATGCGTCCATATGCCGGCCAAAACTATCAATGGCGCGGCGTCATCGAATCGACATGCGATCCGGAGAGGCGCTGCATATAGCGCGTCTTTCCCTCATGGAAAGGGCTATGGTGAAAAGCGTGTATAGTTTAACCGATAATTCCCGAACGCGGGCTTTCCCGGTTCCACCTATTGACCATCATCAATGTGCCGATGCAGATCATATTGGTCATCATGGATGAGCCCCCGTGGCTCATCCATGGCAGGGGTATTCCGACCACAGGTGCCAGACCCATCACCATCATCAAATTGATCGCGACATAGAAGAATATTGTTGCCACCATTCCCGAGGCGAGCAATTTGGCAAAGCGGTCATTTGACCGCCGGGCAACGATCAAACCCCATCGCAGTATTATACCGAAGATAACGATGACCAACAGGCCGCCTAACATGCCCCATTCCTCGGCCATTGTGGCGAATACAAAATCGGTATGGGGTTCGGGCAAGTAGTTGAGGTGACTCTGCGAACCCTCGTTGAACCCTTTACCGGAAAGCCCGCCTGATCCGATCGCGATTTTGGATTGCATGATATGGTAGCCGGCTCCCAGCGGGTCGCTCTCCGGGTCCATGAAGGTTGTCACCCTTCGTTGCTGATATTCCTTCAACCCGAAGAAAAACGCCAGTGGTGCGAGTACCGCACCGGCAGCGCCTGCGCCGACAAACCATCGCAATGGCAGACCAGCCAGGAACATAACGACAATACCGCCGAAGCCAATGGCGAGTGCCGTCCCTAGATCAGGCTGCATCAGGACCAACGCCATTGGCACTAGAATCAAGCCCCCTGCAGGTATCAGCGCCCGCCAGTTAGGGATCATGCCAGCGGGCAAGGTGGAATAGAAACGAGCCATTACCAGTACGATAACCGGCTTCATCAATTCCGATGGCTGCAATACGATAGGGCCAAGGTCAAGCCACCGCTGACTGCCGCCGCCCATGGCACCCTTGGCCTCGACTGCGACCAGGAGCAATAGCACCACTCCATAGGCCGGATAGGTGATGAACCGGACGAAATCACGGTTGAACAGAACCATCACCGAAGCCATCGCAAGAAACACGCCGAAGCGGATCAGATGGGATGCAGCAAAGGGTTGCATATGCCCGCCCCCTGCCGAGTAAAGTACGGCTGCGCCGAAACTGACCAATACAAATAACGGGAACAACATTTGCCACGGTTGCCGTGCAATAGGAGCGGGGATGATCGAATTCATTCGTCGGCACCCGCTGCCGCGCTATCAGTAATCACTGACCGATTGATTGCCGCATCTGTCGCCTCTGCCACCGGTTTCAGGGCAGCAGCTCGCGCCTCGGCATCAACTTGGTCGAAAATGTCTTCGTCACGGCGCGGAACCGGTTCGACCGCTTCCCCGGCCTGCGCCGCGTAAGCAGCGTATTTCTTGGCAAGCCTCTCCTGCGCTGTGCCGCCCCACTGGTTTTCCATTGAATAGAGCTGGTCGAGGCCCTTCTGCGGATCGAACATAAACGTCATGACGTCACGTGCGATGGGATAAGCCGCTCCTGAACCGCCCCCGTGTTCAATTACAACTGCACCAGCATACCGAGGGTTGTCGAACGGAGCGAAAAAGATGAATAGTCCATGGTCGCGATATTTCCACGGACCCGATTTACCATCCGACTTCGCAAGTGACACGACCTGCGCTGTACCGGTTTTGCCTGCGATCAAAATATCATCGAATGGCAGCCGCCCCCGACCTGCGGTACCGGGTCCGTTCACCACATCACTCATCGCCTTGCGGATAAAGGCTTCATGTTCGTTGGTAATTCCCATGCCTGGGAATTTCGGCGTCTTGTCGTCCAGAATTAGACGCGGCATTACCTGTTTTGCGGTCGCAAGCCGTGTAGCCATAACCGCAAGCTGTAATGGATTAGCCAGCATATACCCCTGTCCGATGGTTGCATTGACGGTGTCAAAGGCAGCCCACGGCCGGTTATATTTCTTCATCTTCCACGCCGGATCAGGGACCGTGCCATAAAACTGGCTGGTTACCGGCAGCGGAAATTCCTGACCCATGCCATAGCGGCGCGCCATATCAGCGATAGGGTTCATGCCAATCCGCTGGGCAAAGTGGTAGAAATAGACGTCGCAGCTCTGATAGATTGCCTTGGCCATATCGACCCGCCCATGCCCGCCACGTTTCCAGCAGCGAAACACTCGGTTGCCGACCCTGAGGCCGCCGCTGCAATGGACCGATTCATCCGGGCTCAGACCTGCTTTAAGGAAAGCGGTTGCGACCATCGGCTTGACCGTCGATCCAGGCGGATACAGCCCTTTCAGAACTTTGTTGCGCAGAGGCACTCGCTCGTCATCGTTGAGCATGCCATATTCGACGCGGCCGATCCCGTCGGAGAAACTGTTGGGGTCAAAACTGGGCATCGACGCCATACACAGCAAGTCGCCAGTCTTGCAGTCCATCACCACAACCGAGCCAGATTCCAAACCAAGCCTTCGTGCGGCGTAATCCTGCAAAGGGCCATCGATGGTTAGTTTGACTGGCTTGCCTTGCACATCTTCGCGGGTGTCCAGATCGCGGATAATTCGGCCGGACGCGGTAACCTCGACCCTCCGCGCTCCGGGGACTCCGCGCAATACGTGCTCGAATTGCTTTTCCATCCCATCCTTGCCGATCTTATAGCCCGGGGTAATCAGCAGCGGGTTGCGATCAAGCTCATATTCCTCGGCAGAGGCTGGACCGACATATCCAATAAGATGGCCCACCGCGGGTCCGGTTGGGTAAAAACGCGAAAAACCGCGCTGCGGTACAACTCCGGGCAAATCGGGCAAGCGCACGCTGATTGCCGCGAATTGTGAAAAGTCGAGACCGCTGGATACCTCGACCGGTTGGAACCCCCTTGCATCGCCGATCTTGTCTTTCAGATCCTGAATAGCGGTTTGATCCAGTGCCAGAAGGCCGCCCAATATGTCGATTGTCTGGTTGGGATTGGTGAGCCGATCCGGTATCAGGTCCACCCGGAAATCCGCCCGGTTGGAGGCGAGGGGCGCGCCGTTCCGGTCCAGCACCCAGCCTCTGCGCGGTGGAATCAGTGACAGGTTTACACGGTTGCTCTCTGACTCGGTCGCGTATTTTTCATTTTCTGCGATTGCGATGTAACCCATGCGGGCTGCCAGCAAGATGCCTATACCACCGCCCAATCCACCGATCACAAAGCTGCGCCGGTCATAGGCGTTTTTCAACGTGGCGGAACTGACGATTGGCCCAGGGCGCTTGCGGGCCATCGTCAATACTCCCGAAAACGTGTCAGACGCATTCTATCGAGTAAGGCAATCATACGGGCGATCATGGGGAACAGCAGCAAAGACAGCAATAGCTGCGGCACAATGGCCTGAAGCATAGGGAAAGAACCGTGGCCGCCCGATAGTAAGGTTGCGATAAGTAAATAAGTGGTGAGCAGTAATCCTGCGGTCACCCAATCCTGCACAAAATTATGCCACGGAAAGCGCGCTTCCAGAGCCTCGATCGCCAGCATTGTCATCGACCACAGCAAAATTGCACTGCCAAATGGGAAGCCGCTAAACAGGTCATCCCACATGCCTAACGGGAAACCGACCCAAACTGGCATGATGCCGGGCCTGACCAGTCGCCAACCGATCAGCATCATCAAGCCCATCGGCGGGATCAGCGGTACCGCGCTGGCTACAAAGAACATGGGTACAAGCGACGCCAGCAATATGCTGATGTAGGGAATGCTGTAGGCGACAACGCTGGAATGCCGCCGATTAATCCGGCTGCCAAATTCATCCCGCCGTGCGGAGCCCCGATATTCGGTCCTCATTCCTCCAACTGCTTCTCAATTGGGGTAGCCGCGCCCTGGATCGCACTCAGCTGCCAAATCGGATCGACAGATACAAAATCGGTTGCTGCGGGATCACTGATAATTCGTGCCAGGGCGCCATCGTTGGTAAGGTTTGATACAACCGCCACAGCGACCCCTGGCCGGTAGTACCCGCCCGATCCGCTGGTAACGAAAACATCGCCTACCTTTAAGGGATTGATCCCCAGATTGATCAGTCGGATGCGGAGCATACCGTCGCCGCGCCCTTCGGCCAAAGCCACCACATCATCTTGCGCACGGCGGACGGGCAGTACGCTTTGGCTGTCGGTCAGAAGCAATATGCGTGCGCTGTTGCGGCCGACCTCGAGCACCCGGCCGACTACTCCGCGAGGGCCGCGAACCGGCATTCCAGGTCTGACACCGCGTGAAGTGCCGGCACCGAGGTAAGCGAAGCGCCGGGTGCTTGCGGCAGATGATCCAATGATGCGCGATATCACGACCGGTTCCACATCTGTGTCCCTCAGTCCCAATAATGCCTTCAACCGTTTGTTTTCCTGCTCGACCGCTGCTGCCTCTGCCAAGCGAATTCGGGCAAGTTCCATCTCGCGCTTCAATTTCGCGTTTTGGCTTCCGGCACGGTAATATCCGCGCACGCTGTCGATTAGGTTCTGCCCGCTGGTCCGAACGTTGGATGTGGCTTGCCCTGCGGGAGCGACGGCATCAGTCGCGACCATGCGCGGCCCGTTGAAACTCGCCGGACGCCAAAGCGACAGGCCAAGCAGGACCGCGCCAACCAGCGCGCCGATACCAGCCAATAAATAGCCGGTGAAGATTCCGTATTGCGCCCTGCGCGAAAAGCCGGGGCGCCGGTTGGAAGGCGGCGCCATATTTGTCCCTTCCTCAGGCGGTCATCAACACGCCGCGATAGATGGGGTCTTCCATGGCCCGGCCAGTGCCGATTGCCACACAAGAAAGCGGATCTTC
>JBBKWK010000196.1:0-3286 GCA_037968915.1 Pontixanthobacter sp. | reverse complement strand
TCATCGATCAGTTCCTCGTCTGTTGCGAGTTGATCCTCCCCGCCAACGTCCTGAACAGGCCGTTCCTCCGTTTCGGAGAGTTCCGCCATCTGGCTGGTGAGATCAGACCGGGTTTGCGCCAATTGGTCGGTGGTGCTTAGCAACACACCTTGCTCATCCTCTCCGCCGATCAGACTAGCTGCTCCGGCTGCTGTCAGGCAGACGAACAACAATGCTCCCCAGCGGTTCTTGAACATGTAACCACGCATATCCTGACTTTACGCACAGAGCGTTAATGTTCGGTTTCACTCGTCAGACGCTTTAACTGGTACAGAATTTCGAGCGCCTCACGCGGGCTCAATGCGTCCACTTCAAGCGCGTGGAGCGTCTCGCGTACCGGGTCGCTCACCGCCTCTTGCACTGCGCTGGCAGCTGCAAATAGCGGCAAATCGCCCAACCCGGCGGCGATCCCGCCGGTTTCGGAGCGGGCTTGCTCCAATTTGTCGAGCACCGATTTGGCCCGCGCCACTACTTCTTTGGGAACGCCCGCCAACTTGGCCACAGCGAGGCCGTAGCTGCGATCAGCGGGCCCTTCAGCCAATTCATGCAATAAAACCAGGTCACCGCGCCATTCGCGTGCGCGTACATGATGGAGAGATAGCGCTTCGCAGCTTTCCGCAAGGCGTGACAACTCGTGATAATGGGTCGCGAACAGGCAGCGCGATTTGTTGCGGCTATGCACGGCCTCCACCACGGCCCATGCCAGCGCCAGACCGTCATAGGTCGATGTACCGCGCCCGACCTCGTCCAGAATGACAAAGCTGCGTTCGCTGGCCTGTGCAAGAATGGCTGCTGTCTCGACCATCTCGACCATGAAAGTCGATCGCCCCCGCGCCAGATTGTCAGACGCGCCGACGCGGCTGAACAATTTATCGACCAGCCCGATGATGGCCTGCGCCGCGGGAACGTAACCCCCAGCCTGGGCCAACAACACAATCAGTGCATTCTGGCGCAGGAAGGTCGATTTACCGCCCATATTTGGCCCGCCGATCAGCCACAGCCGGTCATCGGGCGATAAAGTACAATCATTGGCCACAAACCGCTCGCCCGATCCCGATTTGGACCCCAAGCTGGCTAAAGCTGCTTCGACCACCGGATGACGGCCTGCCTCAATCAAAAGGGCATTGTCTTCGGTGATCTGCGGGCGGCACCAGCCACCTTCAGCAGCGCGCTCTGCCTGTCCGGCGGCAACGTCAACCCGGGCGAGCGCAGCGGCTGTGTCGGCAATCTGCCGCCGCGCGTCGATTACCTTGCCGATCAATTCCTCAAAATGAGCTTCTTCCGCCGCCAGTGCATGGCCGCCCGCCTCGGCGATACGGCCTGCTTCTTCGTGCAGCACCAGCGAATTGAACCGAACCGCGCCAGCCATAGTTTGGCGGTGGGTAAAGCCGCTGTCTGGTGCCATCAGCACATCGCCGTGTTTGGCAGGCACTTCGATAAAATAGCCGAGCACGCCGTTATGCTTGATCTTGAGCGCAGTAATACCGGTATCTTCGCGGTAGCGGCCTTCCAGCGCAGCGATGGCGCGCCGCGCATTGCCTGATATAGCGCGGAGTTCATCCAGCGCAGCGTCGTACCCCTCCGCGATAAAGCCGCCTTGCGACCGCTCGGTGGGAGGCGATGTCACCAGCGCGCGCTGCATCAGATCGACCAACGCGCCATGCCCGCCCATTGCAGGCAGCAAGTGCTCCAACAGGGCAGGGTGGTCGGGCTTGACCAACAGGAAATCGCGAAGCCTTCGCGCCTCGGCCAGACCGTCGCGAATTTGCCCGAGATCGCGCGGGCTGCCCCGGCCGGCCACCACTCGACCCAAAGCGCGGCCGATATCGGGCAGGGCGCGCAACACTCCGCGCAAATCAGCACGCAGCAGCGGATCGTCATGCAACCAGTGAACCAGCGCCAACCGCGCTTCGATGGCGGTCCGGTCCAGCAAGGGCGCGCCCAAATCGTCCGCTAATTGCCGTGCGCCAGCACCGGTCACGCAGCGATCCACCGCCGCGATCAGGCTGCCCGCTCGGCTGCCCTGCTGCGATTGCAGGATTTCCAGACTGCTCCGGGTCGCCTCGTCCATCGCCAGCGTCGCCGCTCCGGCCCGCGGAACAGGCGGCAAGAGAAAGGGTAGGTTTCCGCGCCCGACATGGTCGAGATAAGCTACCAGTCCGCCCGCGGCCGCCAACATAGCGCGGGTGAAGTTGCCAAATCCGTCGAGCGTTGCAACGCTGTGGAGCGCCTTCAGACGCGCTTCGCCCTCGTCGCTGCCAAAATCCTGCCGGGGCCGCGGGATTACATCCTCGGGCGCTCCATCCCACTCCTCGGGTGCTATCAGCTCGCTCGCGCCCAACCGCGCCAACGCTGCGCTCAGGCCTTCAGGCGCGCATTCCTCCAGCTCCATCCGTCCCGTCGAAATGTCGCAAGCTGCGATCCCGATGGTGCCGCGCAGATCGCACACTGCCGCCAACATATTGGCGCGGCGCGGCTCCAGCAGCGCTTCTTCGGTCAGGGTTCCTGCGGTGACGAAGCGGACGATATCGCGGGCCACCAACGCCTTGTACCCGCCGCGCTTCTTCGCTTCCTCCGGCGTTTCGATCTGTTCAGCAATTGCCACCCGGCACCCGGCCTTGATCAGCTTCGCCAAATAGCCTTCCGACGCATGAACCGGCACGCCGCACATCGCCACCGGCTCGCCTTCATGCTCGCCCCGGCTGGTCAGCGCGATATCGAGAATGGCTGCTGCCTGCCGCGCATCGTCGAAGAACAATTCGAAGAAATCACCCATCCGGTAAAACAGCAGGCACCCTTCGGCCTCTCGCTTGAGCGCGAAATACTGCTGCATCATCGGAGTAGGCCCCTTGGCCCCGGTAACCGCCTTCGTACTCGTCATATGCGCGGGCCTATACTTAGCATCGCCGATTCGGGAAGGGCAGGCGGTCAAGCTTTCCCCTATCGCTTGCCGATATCCTCGGTTACTGGATGACGGAGCATTTGGAGGGATTACCTTGGCCGATAAAAAGCAGACCGGTTTCACCGCACGTGAAGCCTTGTTCTATCACGAAACCATTCGCCCAGGTAAAATCGAGATTATCGCCTCCAAGCCAATGGCGACCCAGCGCGATCTGTCGCTGGCCTATTCGCCCGGGGTAGCCGCGCCGGTTCAGGCAATTGCCGATGATCCGGCCAATGCCGCGAAATACACCGCTCGGGCCAATCTGGTCGCGGTAATTACCAACGGCACTGCAATTCTGGGCAT
>JBBKWK010000195.1:0-6168 GCA_037968915.1 Pontixanthobacter sp. | reverse complement strand
GGCAGACGGACCGCTTCTTCGAAATCCTTCGCGCGTACGATTTGCAACACGGGGCCGAATATCTCTTCTTTGTAGCTTTCCATGTCGGTGGTGACATGGTCGATCAGCGTGGGGCCGATGAAGAAGCCTTTCTCGTGCCCTTGCAGGCTGAACCCGCGCCCGTCGATCACGATTTCGCCGCCCTCTTTCTCGGCTGTGTCGATCCATTTCTCGACCCGGGCCTTGTGTTCGGGCGTGACGACGGGGCCATAATGCGCTTCGGGGTCGTTTGAGACGCCGATCCGCAGCGCATTGATTGCCGGGATCAGCTTTGCCTTGAGCCGTTCGGCGGTGTCCTCACCAACGGGGACCGCGACTGGCAGCGCCATACAGCGTTCGCCTGCAGACCCGAAGGCCGCGCCCGCCAGATCGTTCACTACCATGTCGAGATCCGCATCAGGCATGACGATGCCGTGGTTTTTCGCCCCGCCCATCGCCTGCACACGCTTGCCCGCTGCAACGCAGCGGCTGTAGACATATTGCGCAATGTCGGACGAACCGACGAAACTGATCGCTGCGATATCAGGATGGTCGAGGATCGCATCGACCATTTCCTTATCGCCGTGCACCACTTGAAGCAGCCCTTCGGGCGCGCCGGCTTCGAGGAACAATTCGGCCAGCCGTACCGGTACCGACGGATCACGTTCGCTGGGCTTGAGGATAAACGCATTGCCCGCCGCGATTGCCATACCGAACATCCACATCGGGATCATCGCGGGGAAGTTGAACGGCGTAATTCCGGCGCCAATACCGAGCGGCTGGCGCATCGAGTAAACATCAATCCCCGGGCCCGCGCCTTGGGTGTATTCGCCTTTGAGGACCTGCGGAATGCCGCAGGCATATTCGATAACTTCCAGCCCGCGCTGCACATCGCCCTTGGCATCATCGACCACCTTGCCATGTTCGCTGGCGAGCAGTTCGGCCAGTTCCTGCATATTCTGTTCGATCAGTTCCTTGAACCGGAACATCACGCGTGCACGTTTCTGCGGATTGGTGGCCGCCCAGGCTGGCTGAACCCGCTTTGCATTCTGCACTGCAAGCTCAAGCAGCTTGGCATCACCCAACGACACCTCGGCCTGGATCTCACCGGTCGAAGGATTCCAAATCTGATGTGTCCGACCCATAGAACCGCCAGTTTCACCCACCATGAAATGATCGATTTTGCGCATTGAAATTTCCTTGTTGAGCCTGGTGAAAGGCAGTTTTATCTGGGCAAAGAGCTAACGTGCCAAATTAAGCTCGGCGGATGGTGTTCCATCTGACCAAGTCCTGCGGGCGAATGTTTTTATGCGCGTTTAGCGATAGCGATGACGATAGCGCCTCACAACTGGCAAATTTGCTACTATCAGCCCGGCCCCGCAAATGGCCGCCGCTTACCTGCCTTAAGGAATTGCCCGGGCAGCCACGCGTTTGAGCACTTCGGAAGCCCACTCTCGCCGGCAGATAAGCAGGTCGGGCATATAGGTATCGGATCGGTTGTAAATCAGCGGTGAGCCATCAACCCGGCTGACGTGCAGGCCATGGGCCCGAGCGACCGCAGCGGGGGCGCAGCTGTCCCATTCATGTTGTCCGCCGGTATGGAGGTAGATTTCCGCTTCACCGCGCACGATTGCCATCGCCTTGGCCCCGGCGCTGCCCATCGGAATCAACTCCGCTCCAATCTGCTTGGACACTTCGACCGCTTCTTTTGCAGGCCGGGTTCGGCTGACGACCATGCGCGGAGTTTTCGCCATTGGCAGCAGCGGTGAAGGCCTATCTGAACGTAGCACCAGCCCCAATCCGGGTAGCGCGACCGCACCCACCTCGGGCTTACCATTCACGGCCATCGCCACATGAACCGCCCAATCAGTGCGGCACTCCCCAAATTCTCGCGTTCCGTCCACCGGATCAATGATCCACACCCGGTTCTTGCTCAGACGCTCGCCGGTGTCCTTGCTTTCCTCTGAAAGCAGTCCGTCATCGCCGCGTAATTTTGTCAGTTCATGGACTAGAAACCGGTTCGCGGCCTCGTCGCCCACTTGGCCCAGCGCCTTGCCTTCGATCATGCCGGAGGATTGGATGTCGAGCAGCAGTCTACCTGCTTCTTCGGCGAGGATGGCTGCCAGTTCGGCGTCAGTCATATTTTTTGCAGCAGCGCTCATTTAAGCGGCATGATCTGCCGGATGATGTATTCGGCTGCTTTCTCGGGCGTCATCTCGACGGTATTGACGATGATGTCGGGCGCCTCGGGTTCTTCATAGGGGCTGTCGATCCCGGTAAAGTTCTTGAGGTTGCCCGCGCGGGCCTTCTTATACAGGCCCTTCACATCGCGCGCCTCGGCTACGTCGAGCGGGGTGTCGACAAAGATTTCCAGAAACTCGCCCTCGGGCAGCATATCGCGCACCATTTGCCGTTCGGCGCGGAATGGGCTGATGAAAGCGGTCAGGACAATCAGGCCGGCATCGGCCATCAGCCGGGCGACTTCGCCGATCCGGCGGATATTCTCGATCCGGTCGGCATCGGTGAACCCCAAATCCTTATTCAGCCCGTGGCGAACATTGTCCCCATCGAGCAGGAAGGTATGGCGATTCATCAGATTGAGGCTTTTTTCGACCTCATTGGCGATGGTCGATTTTCCTGAGCCCGACAGTCCGGTGAACCACAGCACCAGCGGCTTCTGGTTTTTAAGCCCGGCATGTTCCTCGCGGCCCACGGATGTCGCCTGCCAATGAACATTTTGCGCGCGGCGCAAGCTAAAGTGCAGCATCCCGGCACCGACCGTGCGATTGGTGATTTTATCGATCAGGATGAACCCGCCAAGCGTCTGGTTTTCTGCGTAGGGTTCGAAAATCAGCGGCTTGTCGGTGGTGATTTCGGCAACCCCGATTGCATTCAGCTCCAGCGTCTTGGCCGCAAGGTGCTCCATCGTGTTGACGTTAATTTCGTATTTGGGGGTCTGGATGGTGGCCGACACAGTCTGCGTCGCCAGCTTCAGCAAATAAGCCCTGCCGGGCAGCATCGTCTCATCGTCCATCCACACAACAGTCGCCTCGAACTGGTCGGACACTTCGGGCGGCGCGTCGGCAGCTGCCAGCACATCGCCGCGTGAGCAATCGACTTCGTCCTCAAGACAGATTGTCACCGATTGCCCGGCACCGGCCTCGTCCAGATTGCCCGAAAACGTCACGATGCTTTTTACCGTGCTGGTTTTGCCAGATGGCAATACGCGCACCGGATCGCCCGGCTTGACCGTTCCGGTTGCGATCAGGCCGGAGAAACCACGAAAGTCGAGATTAGGACGATTGACCCATTGCACCGGCATCCGGAAAGGTCCCGCCGCATCTCGCGCTGTATCCAGTTCGACCGTTTCAAGATGGGCCATCAGCGGCGCGCCGCCATACCATGGGGTGTTGCCCGAATTGGCAGTAATATTGTCGCCCCGGAAGCCCGATATCGGGATCGCGGTGAAGCTCTCGATGCCGATACTGGCCGCAAATGCGTGGTAATCGGCGACGATCGAATCATATGTGGACTGATCGTAATCGACCAGATCCATCTTATTTACCGCCAACACGATATTGCGAATGCCCAGTTGGTGGCAGAGGAAACTATGCCGCCGCGTTTGCACCAGCACGCCCTTTCGCGCATCGATCAGAATTACGGCGAGGCCTGCGGTGGAGGCTCCGGTGACCATGTTGCGGGTGTATTGTTCGTGCCCGGGACAATCGGCTACAATGAATTTACGCTTTTCGGTCGCGAAAAACCGGTAGGCGACGTCGATGGTGATGCCCTGCTCCCGCTCGGCTGCCAGCCCGTCGACCAGTAGCGCGAAGTCAATTTCCTCACCCTGCGTACCGGATTTTTTGGAATCCGATTCAAGCGCCGCGAGCTGATCTTCAAAGATCATCTTTGAATCGTACAACAGTCGGCCGATCAGCGTACTCTTGCCGTCATCCACGCTGCCGCAAGTGATGAATCGCAGCATCGACTTGTTCTGATGTCCTGCCAGATAGGCGTCGATATCCTCGGCGATCAGCGCGTCGGTCTGATAGATTTCTTGCGAAGCGGAATCGGCCATCAGAAATACCCCTCCTGCTTCTTTTTCTCCATCGACGCATCACCATCGTCCTTGTCGATTACCCGGCCCTGGCGTTCCGATGTGGTCGTGAGCAGCATTTCCTGCACCACTTCAGATAGCGTTGCAGCCTCGCTTTCAACTGCGCCAGTCAGCGGGGAGCAACCAAGTGTACGAAACCGTACAGAGCGCTTGGTAATCTCGGGCAAATAGCCCAGAACCCGCTCCAGCCGCTCCGGATCATCGGCCATGAACAGTCCCCCTTCCCATTCATAAGTCGGGCGCAGCGCGGAGAAATACAGCGGCACGATTTCGATCTGTTCGGCCATGATATATTGCCAGATATCCAGCTCGGTCCAATTGGACAGGGGAAATACGCGGATGCTTTCGCCCCCATTTTGAGTTCGCGGGGCCTTGCGGGTGTTGTAGACATTCCACAATTCGGGCCGTTGGCGCTTGGGATCCCACCCGTGGCTGGCCGTGCGGAACGAGAATATCCGCTCTTTCGCGCGGCTTTTTTCCTCATCGCGCCGCGCACCGCCAAAGGCGACATCGAAGCCATATTTGTCCAGCGCTTGCTTCAACCCTTGCGTCTTCCACATATCGGTGTGGAGCGGGCCGTGATCGAACGGGTTGATCCCGCGGCTCTCGGCCTCCGGATTGTGATAGACCAGCAATTCCATCCCTGCATCGCTCGCAGCCTTTTCGCGCAGCGCATACATGTCCTTAAACTTCCACGTTGTATCGACATGGAGAAGTGGGAACGGCGGCGGCGAAGGATAGAAAGCTTTCTTCGCCAGATGCAACATCACCGCCGAATCCTTGCCAACCGAATAGAGCATAACCGGCTTGGCGGTTTCCGAGACCACTTCGCGCATTATATGGATACTCTCGGCTTCGAGGCGTTCCAGATGGGTGAGAGTGCGCGTCATTGTGTCAGTCCGTAATTGGGTGCCTTGCGAATTCGGGCCCCTGCAGCGCCACCGCAAATGGCAGGCGGTGGCTGATCAGCGAAGCAATTTTTTCTTGCAGGTGGGGCATCGCAGCAATCCCTTGGTGCGAACAGCCTGCCCGCGCCCGCTGCTTGAACATACGCAAGGCACCCTGATATTCGCAATTTGCCGCAGCCACAGGAGATCAATGGAGCGGTGAAGGGAAGCCAATAGGTTAATTAAACAATTGAACTCATTCCGTTTTTCAAAACCCGAGAAACAAAAGGCCCCCAATCTAGCCCCCACCTGCCCGCGCTTCTGTGGAAAAACCCGGGATTGAGAGGGACGGTTCCGCCCGAAACTTGGGCTCATAATTAGCCTGCTGGCTGTTGGTTGTCACCGGTCCGATTGGCAACTCGAATTTGAGTAGAGCGTGGCTTTAAGAGACAACGGGCATAAGAATTCGGTGGATCGCAAACAACTCGCTCGTCGATTACAAATTATCATCTAATTTCATAAATTTATGAGACTGTGAGTTGTCTTCGGCTCAGCGCAAACCCGCTTAACTCGTAGAAGGGTTGATTCCGCCCGAAACGCTATTAGGAATGAATATCAAGGATTTATCTCCCGAATTCGCGGGGTACGGTGTGCATCTTCTGTCCCCAATTGCGCGGTCCAGTTCCAAACATTTTGGCGTTCCACTTTCCGATAACATTTACCAATTCCCACTATGGAGCGTGAGCAACGAGGACACGGCTGAAGGACGACTGCCGCTGAGAGAGCTACTCGACCAATGAAACAGAGCAAACGGGACCGGAACCAGATTGTCTGGTCTTGCCGCAGCGATCTGCGAAAGCAGCCGTTCGGTTGCTTAACTGGCGTGCGAATTCGACGGCTGATATGTATCCGCCATGCCCATCACTCCCGAAGAATCCGTTCAAACATACGAACAGGCTTACCTGCCGCTGAATCACGCTATTGCGGCTCCTATCTGGCAACTGCTTGAATCAGCATTTTCGTTCTATCGGGATGAGCGGGCCGCGGCCTTGGTCGAAGCCGAAGGTGACATGCTGCTGTTTCAGTATGGCGTTTACGACTGGGGTTCGGGGCCATTCTTCGAGGTTGATCTAACTCGGCAGTTTG
>JBBKWK010000194.1:0-11417 GCA_037968915.1 Pontixanthobacter sp. | reverse complement strand
GCGTGCCGGGCAATATGATGGAGCGCGACCGGTTCACTGCCAATGGTCAGTTCGCCCGCCTCGATCTTCGACAGATCGAGAATATCATTCAGCAGCAAGGTCATGGCTTTACCGCTTTCGGCAATAAGTTGGATTTGCTGGCGCTGCTCCTTGGTCAGATCACCGCGCAGCAGCAGATCGGCAAATCCGACGACACCGTTCATGGGGGTGCGGATTTCATGGCTCATGTTGGCCAGAAATTGGCTCTTGGCCTGCATGGCCGATTCTGCGGCATCGCGCGCGTCGGTCAATTCGGCGCGCAAGGCGACTTCTTCTGTACGGTCGATCAATACGCCGAACAGGGCGACGATCGCCCCATCATCGGATTTCTCGACCATGCCCCGGGTTTCAACATGGCGCAATTCTCCTGAGGGTTGCACGAGCCGCGCCTGAAAAATGTAACCTTCGCCGGTTTCGCGTGCATGGGAAACATGGCCCGCAACCGCTGCGCGATCTTCGGGGTGAAAAGCATTGATGGCTGCTTCGAGTGATGGAGTTTGTCCGACCGGCAATCCGTAGATAGCACACGATTCGGGCGAAAATACCAAGGCATCATTCGCTAGCTGGATTCGCCAGTGCCCGGTTTGCGCGACCGCCTCTGTCAGCAGCAGCAGGCGGTTTTTTTCCCGCAATTCCTCGAGCATCGCAATGCGTTCCCGGGATTTTTCGCCGAGCTCCGCAGTGGCTCCGCGGACCAGCTGCCTGACTTGCGTTTCGCGGCGAGAAAGGGTGACCAGCAGGGCACCAAGACACAGGCAAATCGCTGTCCCGCCCAACAACACCAGCAGCGGTTCGTTTGAACGTTGGCGATATTCAAACTCTGGCAGGCTGTGCCATTCAGCGGTCCAGATTTGCCCGGCGACAATGATCTTCTCGGTAATTCGGTAGCGCGGATCGTGGGTAACACCGACCCCGCTATTGCTGTCATAAATCAGATTTTCGCCAGAGACGGTTTCTCCCTGATAGACTGCCAGATCGAAGGCCCGGCCCTGGCGCGGGGTCAGGCCGGAGAGGAAGTCTTCCGCGACCAACGCCAGATAGGTCCAGCCGACCAGCGCCTGTTCCCGTTCTACTGCGAAATTCGCCGGAACGTCTTTCGCATAAATCGGACGAACCAGCAGGAAGCCTGGCCCTTTTTTGCGATCCTGGACCAAGGTGATAACGCTGGTGATGGTTAGCTCGCCGGTTGATCGCGACCGCCGCAGTGCAGTGGCGCGTCCACCTTCGAACGCAAGATCCAGTCCGAGAGCTTTGCGGTTGACCTCCATCGGGGCGATATATTTGATCGGAAACAATTCGTTGCGGTCGCTGGCCGGATGAATGGTGGACATGCGAGATCCGTCCACCCGCGCCCCGTTCACGAATGCGGCAGCATCTTTCCTGCGGACCGGTTCGACGTAACCGATCCCTTTTATGCTGGAAAGCGTGCGGTCCAGATCAAGTGAAGTGACGTAACTTTCCCATTCCGCAGCGGATACTTTGTCCGATGCGACATGCAGTGCCGCCGCCCCGTCCAATGCTGTGGCATAATTGTCCAGCCGGTGTCCTAGCGCCTGCCGTGTATCAATGGTGATTACCTCGAATGCTTCGCTCGCGCGGTCAAATTGGCGCTGGCTGGTGTGATACCAGCCGAGCAGGGTCAGCGATGCGGCGATTATAATGCCGAGGATGCTGTAAACCACCGAACTGCTGGCGCCTTCGAGCTGAACCGGTCGGCGAAACCAGGCCATTATTCTGCCTGCCTGCTTACCCGATTTCGTATCGCTGCGATCCGCCGCGCGGTCCATTTTCGCCCCCTGCCCATGTTCCCGATGTTCCGATGCGGGATTGGCAGGTCAGTCTTAGCGGCAGGCGAAAATGGCCTTAGGGAGAAGCACCTAATCTTGGGTCAAATATCCAGATTGGCGACATTGAGAGCATTATTCTGGATGAATTCACGGCGCGGTTCGACCACATCGCCCATCAGCCGGGTGAAAATTTCGTCGGTCACATCGGCGTCTTCGACCTTTACTTGCAGCAGTGCGCGATTGTCCGGATCCAGTGTGGTTTCCCACAATTGGTCGGCATTCATCTCGCCCAGCCCCTTGTAGCGAGCAATCGCGAGGCCTTTGCGCCCCGCGATCAGCACGGCGTCGAGCAATTGGGTGGGGCGAGTGATCGATTCGTCATTGGAAATGACCGGCGCATCATTATCGCCATCGCCACCGCCATCCTCGCCGCCATCGGTTTCGTTATCGGCCGCATGAACATCGCCGGTGGCGCTTTTGACCAGCCGTGATGGGTTCTCATAAACATCGGCCTGTTCGGAGGCGAGCTTGTGCATCTTGCGCGCCTCGGCGCTGATCAGGAATGCCGCTTCGATCTCGTGCACATCGGTAACACCGCGCCAAATGCGGTTGAACCGGGCCGAGCCATCATCGCTCAAGGATGCCGACCATTTGGCCTCGGCGTCGCCCAATTGCAGGCGGCGCGCAGCATTGGCGAGCGATGCTTCGCGGCCGGTGCGGTCATGGTCCGGATTCAGCACCCCGGCCAACGCCATCGCTTCGATCAAGGCGGGATCGTATTTGCGCGGGACGAAGGCCATCAGATTACGGATGCGTAGCGCGTGATCGACCAGACCGGACAATTCCGCACCGCCGCGCGCGCCGCCACTGCTTTCCAGCAGGCGGCCCTGCAGGCCCGCCTCGACCAGATAGCGATCGAGCGCGCCCTGATCCTTCAAGTAAACTTCACTGCGGCCCTTGGCGACTTTGAACAGAGGCGGCTGGGCAATGAACAAATGGCCACTGCGGATGATGTCGGGCATTTGGCGATGGAAGAATGTCAGCAGCAAGGTGCGGATATGCGCGCCATCGACATCGGCGTCGGTCATGATGATTACTTTGTGATAGCGCAGTTTATCGAGATTGAATTCATCGCGGATGCCGGTGCCCATCGCCTGGATCAGCGTGCCGACTTCTTTCGAGGAAATGATCCGGTCGAAGCGCGCACGTTCGACATTCAGGATCTTGCCCTTCAGCGGCAGAATTGCCTGATAATGCCGGTCGCGGCCCTGCTTGGCGCTGCCCCCAGCGGAATCGCCTTCGACCAGGAACAGTTCGGATTTCGCCGGATCGCGTTCCTGGCAATCGGCCAATTTGCCGGGGAGGCTGGCAATATCCATCGCCCCCTTGCGCCGGGTCAGTTCGCGGGCTTTTTTCGCGGCTTCGCGGGCCGCGGCGGCATCGATGATTTTCTGGATGATGGTCTTGGCGTTGGCAGGGTTTTCCTCCAGCCAGTCGCTCATCTTGTCCGCCATCAGGCTTTCTAGCGGCTGGCGCACTTCGGAGGAAACCAGCTTGTCCTTGGTTTGCGAACTGAATTTCGGGTCGGGCAATTTGACCGACACGATCGCGGTCAACCCTTCGCGCATATCTTCGCCGGTCAGCGAGACTTTTTCCTTCTTCATCAGACCGGTCCGCTCGGCATAGCCGTTCAGCGTCCGGGTAAGCGCGGCGCGGAATGCGGCCAGATGCGTGCCGCCGTCGCGCTGCGGGATGTTGTTGGTGAAACACAGGACATTTTCATAATAACTGTCGTTCCATTCCAGCGCCACTTCGATCCCGATGGCGTCGCGTTCCGCCGAAATCGCGATTGGTTCGGGGATCAGCGCCACTTTGTTGCGGTCGAGATATTTTACGAAAGCGCCAATGCCGCCTTCATAATAAAGATCGTGTTCGACCACGGTTTCGTGCCGCTTATCGCGCAATTTGATGTGGACACCGGAATTGAGGAAAGCGAGCTCGCGGTAGCGATGCTCCAGCTTTTCGAAATCGAATTCGAGCACATTTTTGAAGGTGTCGGTGCTGGCCATGAAGGTCACGCGGGTGCCTTTACGCTTACCGCCATCTTCGGCGGGCGGGGCATCACCCTTGACCACCAGCGGGCCGACGCTGTCGCCGTGCTCAAATCGCATCCAGTGCTCTTTGCCGTCGCGCCAGATGGTCAGTTCCAGCCATTCGGACAGGGCGTTGACAACCGACACACCCACACCGTGAAGACCGCCGGAAACCTTGTAGGCGTTTTCATCCGAGGTGTTCTCGAACTTGCCGCCTGCGTGCAGCTGGGTCATGATGACCTCTGCCGCTGACATGCCTTCTTCCTTGTGCATGTCCACCGGAATGCCGCGGCCGTTATCTTCCACCGAAACCGAACCGTCGGGATTAAGTTCGATCAGCACCAGATCGCAGTGACCGGCCAATGCTTCATCGATTGCATTGTCCGAAACTTCGAACACCATGTGATGCAAGCCCGAACCATCATCGGTATCGCCGATATACATCCCGGGCCGCTTGCGCACCGCATCGAGGCCCTTGAGGACCTTGATCGAATCGGCTCCGTACTCACCCATCTGCTTGACGTTCTGATTGCCAGTTTCGGCTGCTTTTTCGGGGGGAGTCTCGGATGCCGTGTCGGATACCGTTACGGGTTTCGGATCGGGCTGGTTTTCGGGTGTTTCACTCATGCCCATCATATAGGGCTTTGCGGCTCTTTACCCAAGCGAATTGGCGGTTCCGGCGGCTGTTTTCCACGGTTCGCACAGCCGCGCACTTTGCGGGTCCGTGCAAGCAGAGTGGTCAGGCGGAAAATCATGATAGAAAAGTGAGGCGCGGCCACTCCGGGAGGGGTTAAGGTGACCGCGCCTCGTAGCCTTCGCTTAAGATCAGGCGCCGGACCGTTAAACGATCGGGACGCCGATCATCACAGTGCTCATCGAGACAGCTGCGAGGAAGGCCAGGACATGGGATGCTACTTTGTGCATCGTGATGCTCCTGTTCTGTTTTTGCCGGACAGACGGGAGGAGAGAGGAGAGGGTGTCGACCGGCTGAGGTTGAAATAATGTTACGAGCTGCTTTTTACAAATGAGAAAACCGGGATATGTGTTCAGTTTTTTGCAACTAACATAATTGCCGCCTTGAGGTTGTCTGGAAAGAAGTTCGAGCCAGAACTGTTGATGCCTCGCCCGCCTCGCCGCACCTACGCTTGCCAGCCCCCGCACTGCATCCTAACCCCGCCAAATGAGCACCTCTTCATCTGATTCTCATCATCCCGATTCCATCCTGCCCGATTCGATCCTTATCGTCGATTTCGGCAGTCAGGTGACCCAGTTGATCGCCCGGCGGGTGCGCGAAGCGGGGGTTTATTCCGAAATTGCGCCCTATACCTTGGCCGAGGAGGCGTTCCACCGGCTCAAACCAAAGGGAATCATCCTGTCCGGATCGCCCGCCAGTGTGCCCGATGAAGGCAGCCCACGTGCGCCGCAGATGCTGTTCGATGCAGGCGTGCCGATCCTCGGCATTTGTTACGGCCAACAAGTGATGAGCCACCAGCTAGGCGGCGAAGTTCGGCCTGGTCACGAAACGGGCGAGGGCGGCGAATTTGGCCGGGCTTTCCTGACCGTTACGCAGCCTTGCGCCCTGTTCGACGGATTGTGGGACATTGGCGACCGGCATCAGGTGTGGATGAGCCACGGCGACAAAGTGACCAAATTCGCGCCCGGGTTCGAAATCGTCGCCACCAGCGACGGCGCCCCCTTCGCGGTGATCGCGGACGAAAGCCGCAAGTTCTACGGCACCCAGTTCCACCCCGAAGTGGTCCACACGCCCGACGGCGCGAAGCTCATCGCCAATTTCGTGCGCCATGTCTGCGGCCTCGCGGGCGATTGGACGATGGCCGAATTTCGCAAGACCAAGATTGACGAAATCCGCGCGCAGGTTGGGGATGGTAAAGTCATCTGCGGCCTCAGCGGCGGGGTCGACAGCGCGGTTGCTGCGGTGTTGATCCACGAAGCGATTGGCGAGCAATTGACCTGCGTGTTTGTCGATCACGGGCTGATGCGGCTGAACGAGGCCGAACAGGTCGTCACACTTTTTCGCGACCATTACAATATCCCACTGGTCCATGTGGATGCGGAGGAGATGTTCCTCACCGGCCTCGCCGGGCTGACCGATCCGGAGAAGAAACGCAAATTCATCGGCGGCGCGTTCATCGATCTGTTCGAAGCGGAAGCGCAGAAGATCGGCGGAGCGGACTTCCTCGCCCAAGGCACACTGTACCCGGATGTGATCGAAAGCGTATCCTTCACCGGCGGGCCCAGCGTGACGATCAAGAGCCACCATAATGTCGGCGGTCTGCCGGAACGCATGAATATGCAATTGGTCGAACCCCTGCGCGAATTGTTCAAGGACGAGGTCCGCGATCTCGGCCGCGAATTGGGCCTGCCGGATGTGTTCGTGGGCCGTCACCCGTTCCCCGGACCGGGCCTGGCAATCCGCATTCCCGGTGAAGTAACCAAGGAACGCTGCGACATTCTGCGCAAGGCTGACGAAATTTATCTCGAAGAAATCCGCAATGCCGGATTATACGACGCGATCTGGCAAGCATTCGCCGTGTTGCTGCCGGTAAAAACCGTCGGCGTGATGGGCGACGCGCGCACGTATGAAAGCGTTTGCGGCCTGCGCGCGGTCACCAGTACGGACGGCATGACCGCTGATGTGTACCCGTTCGACGCCAGCTTCCTAACCGCCTGCGCAACCCGCATCGTGAACGAGGTCAAGGGCGTGAACCGGGTGGTGTATGATTACACCAGCAAGCCGCCCGGGACGATTGAGTGGGAGTGAGTAAATTCGTCTGTGCGCCTTCGCTCTGCGAAGAACCTGAAGAGAATAACTTGTGCCGGACCGCTTTCCGGATAGCATCGCTGGAGCTTTGAGCATCAGCGAAGGCCCCGACCATGCAATCAGATCTTGTCTCTGACCTATTAATGGGCCGCCGCGCGGCATTGAAGGCCTTGTCTGCCGTGCCTGCACTTGCTGTTGGTGTAAGCGCAGTGGGGGCACATGCAACATCATCTGCCGCCGCATCAAAGGCAAGTGGGTCAATCGATTATGATGATCCCTATGACAATCTCTATGCCTTCGGAAAGATTTGGGCTGGCTATGACGAGCCTGTCTACGGTGCCTATCACGGCGTGATGTATGCGCGCGCGCCCGGACGAAAGCATCAGGCGCTGTTTGGCTACACCGGCACTGGCGTGATGCAGGCGCGGATCGAGGCCAATGGCGACATGTCGATCCGCGGCAAGGAGACAGGCTTTTTCAATGATCTAGCGACTGGTGATATCCTCGAGGATTGGCAAAATCCTTATACTGGCGAAACGGTAAAGCCGTTCAACTTCATCAACACAATCGGCGCTCGGCTGACGACAGAGATCCCGCGCTTCGCCTTTGGCGCGGCGACAGATGAACCGACCATCATGAATGAAGGCATGAACCGGACGGATGCAAATGATGGCAAAATTCCCTTCATTCTGCCGTTCGAAAGTTACGGCGATGATCTGCTGCTGGGTTGGGACTATGCCCATGGCTACCAGAACCCGGTCACCAAGGACAAATGGCCGAAGGCGCATACCGGAGCTTTCATCAGTCCGTCGGAGCATTTCACCTTCCGTATGTCGAAGAGAGAGTTGGAGGATCGTTCGATCCCGTCGAGCCGCTTTGTTTCCGGGTTTTCCCGCGTTTCGGAATGGTGGCCGTGGATGATGATGGGCGGGCATGAATATCAGGACGGTGTGCTGTTCGGGCGCATGTTCAGCCACAAGGGCCTCTCGGGGTATCAGGATATTCCGCCAAAACTTCTCGCCTATATCGAGAAAAACCATCCCGATGCTCTTCAGGTGCCGGACGGCTGGGAAAGCCATCCAGCGGCCGGAACCTGGGAAAAGTATTCCCAGATGGTGTCTCCTGAAGTCGCACCATAAGCGCCGAAGCAGATACTACTTGGCATCGATCCGCGCACCGACGCCCTGCTCACAATTCAGGCGGCGCTTATCAAGCATCAAAGCTAGGGCCGGTCACTGGAACGATTTTATTACCTCAATCGTTTCTCGTCACAAGGGCGGCATGAAGCCGACTTTTTGGAGAGGTAGCATGATGAAAATGCGTTCGATGATAGTGGCGGGCAGTATTGCTGGAGCGATGACGCTGGCAGGCTGTGCGACAATAGAAGAAACAGTGGCCGAAGAAACGTCCGATACGTTCTACGCCACCCTGACAGGTGCCCAGGAAGTAGGCGGCGGTGATCCTGACGGTGCCGGCACGGCAGAAATATCGATCAGCGACGAATTTGGTCAAGTATGCTGGGATCTTAATGGTATCAAGAATATCGGACCAATAGCTGCGGCGCATATTCACTTTGGAGCAGCAGGCACGAATGGTCCGCCGGTTTTTACTCTGCGCAAGGCAAATGAGGGCGGCTATAAGGGCTGCTCTGATGGCTCTGAATGGACGCAGGACCGCATCGAAAACAATCCGGAAGCGTTTTATGTGAATGTGCACACGGCTGAATATCCCAACGGTGCAATCCGCGGCCAGTTGCGGCGCTAGATCGGAAACTCATGTTTCGCCCGCACCAAGTTCCGAGTGCGGGCGAACAGAGTATTGACAGCCAACCGCTGCCGCCACTCGCATACCCAGAATTGTATGTAGGCTTGTCGGATTATTGAACCATGCCATCCTTTACTGATGCAGCCTTTATTAACTCCTCACCCCAGCGCTGAAATGTTGCGGCGTATCCAAGCGCGCTGATCGAACGCTTCGGCCGCAAGTTCTGCGACGCCCTGCTGGCCGAACATGGCGGGGTAGTGCCGAGAACGCGGGACGGGCTACTGTCATTGCCGGGGATCGACCGTAAATGCGCCGAAATCGTGCAGTCATTTGCCCTTGGGAAGGACGTGATTGCGGTCGACACGCATGTTCACCGGGTATGTAATCGGACCGGGCTTACTTGTGCGAAGACTGGTGACGCTACGGCATCCCAGCTTGCGCAGCGTGCACCTGACTGGGCCTTGCGGGATGGCCATTTCTGCCTCATTCAGTTCGGGAAGAAGGTGTGCGTTTCGCGCGCCCAAATGCGCAATCTGCCTGGTCAACGATCTCTGCCAATATCATGTGGGCAGCCGGGCAAATGAAGAGGAAAATAGATGAAAACCGCCATCACCGAAATGTTCGGCATCCAGCATCCCATCATTCAGGGCGGGATGCATTATGTCGGCTTTGCCGAAATGGCAGCGGCGGTTTCCAATGCTGGCGGGCTGGGGATTATCACCGGGCTGACACAGAAAACACCTGCTGATCTGTCCAAGGAAATCGCCCGGTGCCGGGAAATGACGGATAAACCATTCGGGGTGAACATCACCATCCTGCCCACGCTGACGCCGCCTGATTATCCGGCCATTGTGAAGGCAGTGATCGAGGGCGGCGTGAAAGTGGTCGAAACAGCGGGCCGCAATCCGATTGATCTGTTGCCGCCGTTGAAAGAAGCCGGGATCAAGGTGATCCACAAATGTACCAGCGTGCGGCATTCCTTGAAAGCGCAAGCAATTGGCTGCGATGCAGTGTCAGTCGATGGCTTCGAATGCGGCGGACATCCGGGCGAAGATGATGTGCCCAATTTCATCCTGTTGCCGCGCGCAGCGGACGAGCTGGAGATACCTTTCGTGTCATCCGGCGGCATGGCAGATGGCCGCAGTCTGATCGCCAGTCTCGCGATGGGCGCGCAGGGAATGAACATGGGCACGCGCTTTATTGCCACCAAGGAAGCGCCGGTGCATGACAATGTAAAGGCGGCAATTGTGGCGGCGAGCGAGCTAGATACGCGGCTGGTTATGCGGGGTTTGCGCAACACCGAACGGGTGATGACCAATGACGCTGTGGAACGGCTGATCGAGAAGGAAAAGCTGCTCGGCGATAATCTCAAATTCGAAGATATCATCGAAGAAGTGGCAGGCGTTTATCCTGCGATCATGATGGAAGGGGATATGGACCGGGGCGCATGGAGCTGCGGCATGGTTGCTGGACTGATCAACGATATCCCCACTTGTCAGGAACTGATCGACCGGATCATGGCCGAGGCTGACGCTATCATCGATCGGATGAACGCTATTCGGTGATGAAGCCAGTAACTGGCCGAGCTACCAGCTGAACCCCGCAGCGAGCGCGCGCTTTTCCGCTTCGGAACTGGCACGGTTCAATGTCTGATTGCGATGCGGAAACCGCCCGAAACGCGCGATCATCCGGTGGTGGTTGCGCGCGAAGGATAGGTTGCCCGGCAGATTCTGCGCAAAGTAAGACAGGCTGATGCGTTGGTCGGCGATGTTCTCGCTATGCATCAACGGCATGGCGATGAACTGGCGTTCCCGGGCGGGCAGGCGCGTATCCCATCCCCGGTTCAGGACATTGATCGCAATGTCCAACGCCAGCGGATCGGTGGCAAAAGCCCGGGGCGTATCGCGGTAAATATTACGCGGAATCTGGTCGAACAATAAGATAGCAGCCTGCGCCAGCCTGAGATCGCCGAGAAATTCCGCTGCTGGCCGCCGGGACAATGCTCGGTGGTCAGGCGCGAACTTGCGGCGCAGCATGGCATCCACTTCCGCGCTGCTGCCGAACCAATTACGCGGCGACAATTCGTGAAACCACACGTGCAGCAATTCGGCGGCCCACCGGCGCGGCGGCGCCGCCATGCTCTGGTTAGCCCTCGACGGTATCGGGATCGGTTTCGGCCCTAGTGTAAGGCACGAAATCGTTCAGCATGATATTGCCATTGTAATAATGGCCGAACCGGTCGCGTGTTTCGACCCAGTCGAGCCGGCAAAGCTGGCTACCGCTGGTCCGGCGGATCACCAGAATATCATCATCATCCAGATCGTCTGGATCACGGGGGACGTTGACATAAATCGTGCGGCCCCGGCCTACGACCAGCGCGGTACCGTCGATCACTCGCATATTCTCACTGGGCAGAGTGCGCGCACAGCGCTGAGGTTCGCCAGCAACTCTGCCTTCGAGCAATTTAGCGAGTTTAACATCGCCTTTGCTAGGCTCAGCTTGGCCACTTTCATTGGCCGCAGCCGGAACTGTCAACATAGTAGCGGCCGCCAGAGCGGATATAATCGAGGTTCTAATCACTGGTCTTGCTCCTTCTGACTATTACTGGAATCTTGGCGATAAGGTATAAAATCATTCATTACGACCAGTGGCCCGGTGGAACCCAATGACCGGTCGCGCAATTCGACTTGGTCGAGCCGGCACAGGCTGGAGCCGAACAGGCGGAGCACCGGCACGTCGAATCCGTCGAGAAAATTGGCTCCGTTGGGGCGGTTCACATAGATCGTATCACCATCACGAAACACGAAAGCGGTTCGGTCCACGATCTGCATATTCTGCCGTTGGCTATCGCGCAGGCAGCGCTGCGGTTCGCCCATGGTGCGGCCTTCGAGCATTTCAGCCAGCTCCGCTTCGCCTTTGGCATCGCGCGGCGATTTGTCATCGTCTGCGGCC
>JBBKWK010000193.1:0-7886 GCA_037968915.1 Pontixanthobacter sp. | reverse complement strand
ACGCACGAGCGGCTGAAGCTTTTCATTATAGCGAGCCAAGGTTGGACGAGACTCAGCGATATCAAAATGAGTGATAAGGTCGCGCCCATTCCACCAGTGCATGGTACAGGCCGGTGGTTCTGCGACGATCATCGCGCGATTGTCGGGCACGTTTGCATCTATTGATGACAAATCAAGCACCACCTGCGGCGCGGTGGAGGCACACACTGTGATCATCTTGCCGCGCCAATTCGCTGAAATTGGCCGGTGAATATGACCGCACAGGATTCCCTTGATATTGCTAAAATCGTCAATGACATCGGCAAAACGCGCAACCCACGGCTCGGAGGCGTCTGTCGTCATCCATTCAATTCCAATTTCAATCGGCGGGTGATGCATGATGATGATAGTCGGTACATCGGGTGCCTCGGTCAGCCGGTCACGCAACCAATTGGCACGAACGTCGCAGAAGGCTCCGGCGTGACGACCTACTTCGAGAGTATCGAGCATAATTAAACGCAGTCCATCCAAATTGACCACGTATTGGACAAAGCCAGAGACGGTCGGAACTAGCGGGAATTGCGCCGAAAAATTTTCGCGCAAATCATGATTGCCGAGGCCAAGATAAACCGGAAAGGCACAAGACTTAAGGGTGTCCGCAAAACGCTGATAGCTCTCAGCGTCACCATTGTCAGTCAGATCGCCCGAAATGACCAGAAGGTCTGGCCGGTTTGGCCCTTCATGCAGATGCCGCAGCGCCTGGTTGAGACGCTGGCAATTCAGTTCATCCGGATTGCCAGGCTCAAAGCCGACATGCAAATCTGTTATCTGAGCGATTAGCACTGGATCCCCCTCCCTTGCATGTCAGGTATTCGACCAGCCATCTCCCATGGCGGCCGAATACCTTGTTTATTTTTTTGAGGAATTATCAGATCGACTGTTCAGTCGATGCGTCGATCAGGAGGTCGACCTGGTTGGAACAACCTTTCTCCAGCAAGATCAGCGCTGTTCCGTCAAGGCCATCAGGAGAACTATCCAACATGGTCGTCTTGATGATTGTAGCCTGCATGCTCTCGCCTTCAATGCGATATTGTTCGCCTTCTGCGACAGGCAGATCGGCCGCCGGCCATGCGCGCGTCGATTGACCAGCGCGATAGGCAAGGTCCACCGATTTCCCATCGCTAATTCGGGTGATTTTCAATGTGCCGGCGTCAGCATCGCTTGGCCGCCACAAAGACATCGACGCCGAGTCGACCACGCACATGCTGCCACTCTTGGATGAATCAACATACCACACGTTCGGGCTTCGAGCAGGGCCGCCGCCGATGGCGCTACGCGTCGCCCCGGTTCGCGCCTGTCGAGCACCGGTGTTAGTGATAAGCGATGCTAATCCACTGCCGCTGGCTTTTGAAGAACCAGAGACCGCGATCTGACCCGGTCCCTTGAGAACACGAGTGCCGCCGGAATCAAGTACAACAACCACATCGCCCGCGCGAAGCCCGATCTTTGACTCTGCTGACAAAGATTTACCTGGAGGATATGCACCAGCCGATGGTCCGTTCGAGCGCACCACGATTGTTTTGGCAATCACGGGAGCGGTAGAAAGCAACGCGGCGCTGACAAAAGAAATTCTGAGTGCGGCATTAATCCAAGACATAAAAACCTCCATTTTCTGCATTTTGCAATCGGTATACAAAATTCCCTAACGCTTCGTCATCAGCGTCACTTTCAGAATCACGGGCAAGTTGAGCAATAGCCGCTGCATCGCCGCCAATCGCCCGATTGGCGACTTCAGTGAATTTTTGGCGGTCTTGCGGTGCCATGTCGGGCACAGGCTCAAAGATGCCGATCTCCGCAGCGCGGCCGCGCAGCACGACATTCCCCATTGGGCGGAATATATCGAGGCCGCAGCGTGCAACCGCCGTTTCGCTAACCAGCACGCTGGATTTGGTCTGCTTGTTAGCCGCCTCAAGACGCGCTGCTGTATTCATGCTGTCTCCAAGCGCAGTATATTGGATGCGCCCCTCACCCCCAAAATTACCGACGATCGCTTCGCCGAAATGCAGGCCGACCCGCGTCTTGCCAATCGGAGGCACGCCTTCCGGCACATTACTACGGAAATCTTCACCGGCCTGATGCATTGCCATCGCGGCTTTGACAGCCCTTTCGCCATCGTCGGGCCTACTGATGGGAGCGCCCCAAAAAGCCACCACAGCATCGCCCACAAATTTGTCGATCGTTCCGCCATGCGCCAGCACGATATCGCTGAGCATTTCAAGATAGTGGTTAAGCAGGAAGGCAACCATTTCGGGCTCAATTGCGTGGCTCAATTTGGTGAAGCCTTCGAGATCGGAGAAAACCACAAAGATTTCCCGCTTTTCCCCTCGCAATTGGAGAGCATCGGGATCCTTCATGATTTCGGCAGCAATATCGCTGGGAAGATATTTCCCTAGAGCAGACTGCGCAAACTTACGCTGTTCTGACCCCAATGCCCGCGCTGCCGAACCAATAATGGCAAAGGCAAGAAACCAACCCACAATCCAGCCAAAAGCTGGCAACTCATAGGTTTCGTAATCATTTGATGCGAGCCAAAAAGGCAAGCCGACGATGGCCGCCAATTGGGCGATCAACAGAGTGCCTGAAATCAGAGGCTTGCGACTGCTCGCGGCCGTAAGTCCGCCAGCGAGGACAAAGAATATTGACCCGGCCCAAAGCAGGCCATTCGACAGCGGCGTCAACAACCGATTGTCCATCATCTGAGCCAGCATATGGGCGAACAGTTCTACCCCCCATGTCGTGTGCGCCTCGCCTTCCGCTCTTGCGCGGCTCAAAGGAGTCTCGAACACATCGATATCTGCGATGTTGCCGCCAATAAGGACATAGCGGCCCTGCACTTGTTGCTTGAACATTTCGGCAGCTTCCGGGATGGCAAAAATATTGTCATCCGAGAAGGAATCGATCGGGATAGCCGCAAAGATCGGCTGATCGATTAGCTTTGGTTTCCGGTAGACAACACTGCCGGTATAGTTGTCGAAGCCCTTTGCTTCGGGGTTCATCGCATTTGCGATGCGTAGCGGCGCGCCGGGTATGATGTCTGCCCATTTCCGCAGCACATTGTCAGAATCGCTCTGCATGACGATGCTGGTCGGACGAACATTGCCAACCGCGATTTCTTTCTGGAAACTCTCCAGAAATTCCTGTTGGCGATACAGAATTTTGTCATTGGCGGTCGCAGTCGAGGCGTGGGCAAGAAATGTTGGTGTCTTCATCGACTTGAACGTGTCGATTAACAATTGGTCGTCAGGCTGAGCTTGATCGATCAGAATATCGATACCGATCGATTTGGCCCCCATTGTGTCAAGCCGCTTCAGCGCTTTGGCAAGCGTCGTGCGATCAAGCGGTGATCGTTTGCCGGTATTAATCAGCGTTTCGTCGGTATATGGGACCATCAAAATGCGGTCGTCCTGTTCGACAGCTTGGGCGGTGGCAGCGACGCGGGCGTCGAATAAAGCATGCTCAGCATCGATCATGAGCGGTAACCGCCAGCTATTGGCGGCAATTAGCACTGCCAGTACCACAGCGGCTGCCGACAGGATCGTCCTGACCCAGCCGACTTGGCGGACCAGTTTGATGACCGGATTGGAATTGGCGCGCGCGTCGTCCAGCGGACCCTTTTTAAGTGCCAGCGTGCTCATGATTTCTCTCCGTTTGACACAATATTCATTCGCTAGTCAGAGGTTTGCTGGCATCGCCAACGATAGCAAAGGCACCCCAATAATAGGGATGCGAAGTTAGCGGGTCGTCCATCAGACGCGTTTGAGATGTCCGCATCGATTCACCGACACTGGCCGTTGTTCCGCCTTCATAAATGCCGGACATCAGCTTCTTGGTTGCGTCAAAATCATCCGGGATGGGCCAATGACTGGCGACCACGGAACGTGCCCCAGCTCCCACAAAAGCCCGAACCAGTCCGTCGAGCGCAAAGTTGCCACCGGTCGTAATGCCGGCTTCGCGTGTTGCAGCAGCAGTTGCAGCACCTGCGGTATCGCAGGCAGACAGGATAATCGTATCGGCATCTAACCGCAGATCGAAAATTTCCTTGAAGCTCAACAGCCCATCGGAATTACTCTGACCATAGGATGTCACCAGCGCGGGGCGCGCGGGACAACCGGGATGGGGAGCCGTCACCAAACCATGCGTAGCGAACTGGATAATACGGAAATTGTTAAGATCGGTCCGTTCCCGCAGAGCCGTATCTGAATAACCGTCGCCGGTTATGACCAGATTTCCAGTTCCGCCAAGCATGGTCGACGCAAGATCCAATTCAGCGCCTGAAATTGGCTTGTTCCAAAGAGACAGGCCCCAATCGCATGGGTCGCGACCTTCTTCACTTTGCGGAGCATAGCTGAGCTTTCCGGTTGGCGTGTTCTGCCCAACGCCCAGATAGCGCCGCTTGGCTCTCGAAGCAGGAATTTTGCGAACATCGACGAAAGCCTGCGCCGAAACAGCGGTCGAGACCATTTGATCCTTTCCTAGCCAAGCAACACCGGTAAAATCAAAAGCGTCTGGATTGTCTTCTTGCTGACGCGCCAGATAGGCATCGACCCCGGCTTGCGCTGTCACCAGGATATTTGCAGGAAGCTTTAGCAGCGGCCCGTCCGGCTCAAAAATCAGGTGGTTGATCGATAGGATTTGGTTTTCGACAGGTCCGAACAATATTTGGAACATTTTGCGCGAGGCCACCACGTCAAACGGGTTTGTGACTAACTGGTTCGCTTGCTCGAGCACGATGCTGTCGCGGATTTGATTTGTCATGGCTTCAAGCTCGGAGCGGCCGACCACGAGTTTGAAAATTTTTGCACTTTCACTAGTGGCAAAGATGCCATAGGCATTTTCATCGAGCAAAATAAGCTTGTAATAGCCTTCGCCGTCCCGCAAATTTTGTTGCAATTCGTCCAGTTGCAGCAAGGCGCTGCTCATGGCGCGAAATTTTGGAAAAGCAGACAATTGGGCAAGCAATCCTGTTTGCTCGATGGCGATTTCCTGGCGCCGCTTGGTCGCAGTGACGAACCCTTCCTCTTCATCGGGCTTGCGTGTCGCGATGGAAGCAAGGCGTGCAATCTCGACATCAAGGCTGACGAGGTCACGCGATAGGTTGACCGATTGCCGGAACAAGCTGGATGCTTCATCGCTGCCGCCCGACATTTCACGTGCGAACACCGCCTGCGTTTGAGCAACACCGGGCCGCACCAGCGCCTGACTGGCAGCAAAAAAATCGCTCGCGCTGGTGGGTTCTTTGCCGGCCTGGTCAACGAGCGTGTCCAGATAGGGCTTGATCAGACCGCGCAACGCCTCGCTCCCACCGGGCAGGGCGATCCCGCTTCGAACAAGTTCCCGAAAAGTAGCAACAGCTTCGGCACTCTTGCCTTGCTGAGCCTGCATGCCTGCGAGCCGGCCACGAGCCGCAAGCAAGGTCGCTGAATCTGGATATTTGCTGCCGTAAATATCCAGCGCCTGTTGCAAATAGGCTTCGGCAGCGGATTGATCGCCTTCGGCTTCGGCCAGCTGGCCAAGTTCGGTCGCAGCGCTGGCTTGAAGCCAAATCATACTGCGGACAGCGCCGCCCCGAACGGCTGCAAAGCTCTGCATGCTCTGGTCAAAAGCCTTCTTTGCAGCGGCCATATTGCCCTGCAGCCGCAATGCGACGCCGCGCAAATATTGGGCTTGCGCATCCATCAAAGCGGCACGCTCTTTCTCGGTCAATTGAACCGAGCCGCCACCCAAGCGTGACATGGCTTCATCATCAACAGCAAGTCGTTGTGCAAGGCTTTTATCGATAAAGCCCTGGTCGAGTCTATCGCGCAAATCTCCGCCGGTCGAAATCAGCGGCACGGCCACATCAAGCAAGGCGATAGCACCCTCGGCATCACGACCGTTAAGACGGTGCATAGCTTTGAAATTGCGCAGGAGCCGCCCTAACAATGGGTCGGAGCCATCTGCAGCGCGTTCTGCCTCAACAAATAGCTGATCAGCCTGAGCGCGGTTACCAAGATTGGATTGCTGCATTGCTTGATTGACGAGGTATTCTGCAGGCTTCAGCGCCCCGTTATCATTGTTGCGCGAACGCAATACAAGTGTTTCAAAGAATTCGAATGCCTCCGCAAAGCTTCCCCTGTTGATATGGGCATAACCTGCAGCGAGCGCCTGTGCGGGATCAAGGCTTGCCGCTTGGACGCGGGCCAGGGCTGCCGGGTCACCGGCATTGGTAGTGGCGACACTGATTTCGCCCTCTACCGACCTGTCTCCCACAACTGACTGCAAGCCAAGCTGCAGCGCATTGTCATACGCCGTGAAGCCTTCGGCGGCGTAAATTTGATTGCCGCGTTTGGCAGAGTAAACAGTATAGTTTAGCCCCGATTTGGCATCAACGCAGTTGGATCTTATGGCATTGGCTATCCCGGCAATTTGGACCGGTGAAGGCGCCTCACAACTAATGCCTTCCTGGCGGCTGGTCCACACTGTTTCCTGTTTGCTTCGCAAGGCATAGAGTCGGCCAACTGGCATGGCGGCATCACGACAGACTATTTCATAGCCGCGGTCAAACATCGACTGAAAATGATCGTCTTCCGAACGGCTCTGAGCGGTACAGAGCACTCCTTTGTTGCCAACCCGGAAGCTGTCAGTCGCAGAGATGGATTCGGCAGCATTCGCAAGCCCGCTAGTCGACCAGGCGATTAGGATAATAGCGATACAGGGTTTGATCATTTCGATGTTCCTGGAATCCAAAGGGATGAATTGCCGCCACCGGAAACGGGTTCGTCAATCGGGTTCGGCGTGGTGACGCCGGTTGTATCGATGACACCAGAGATCATGACTTCCGGATCAGCCGAGCTATCTGCTGCGGCTTTTGCCTTCTTCTCTTCTTCGGTTTGTTCTGCACTTTCCGTCGGCACGACGGTTTGGACACTCGCGCCGACCTGATTGACGAGATCAATCACCGGCGAACAACTTCCTGTTGCCGCGCAAGTGAACACGGTCAGCACTGCGTCGCCAAAGGTTGTCACATAATTTGGGGAAGCTGTGAGTGTGCCTTGGGTTATTGCATAGGTACCAGCGAGCGATGCCAGATTTGCATCGGTGGAAAGCGAGCCTGTCAGCGTATCACCATTGACCAAGCCCAAACTGCCATAAGTCAGAACCGGATTGACCTCGCCGATCGGACGACTTTGGGCAGATGCATTGATGATTAAAGCCCGCTGGGTGATCGTCAGATTGGCTGGGTTGTAAGAAAGCACATAATTAGATGATGCCGAAAGGCTGCCCTGATCAATGCGGTAAAGCCCAACGTCTGACCTTAAATCGGCCGCAGTCGAAAGTGATCCTGTCAATCCGTCACCATTGACCAGGCCCGTGCTGGTAAAGCTTAGCGCCGGATTGGCTTCGCCATATATCCGGCTTAGCGTATCGGCAAAAACAGTTAAGGGGCGCGGCGTGATTGCAAGCGCTGTTGCATTACCCGCAGCTTGGGTAGAGCTTATAATATAATTGCCCGAATTGCTGCCAAGGCCCGACCCGGTAACAGCATAACTGCCAACATTCGATGCCGTCGTGGCATTTGTCGTAAAGGTCGCCGTCCCGCTTGTGATGGATTGCAAACTATCGGCACCTAACAGTCCGGAGGCACTAACAGATCCTGTAAGTCCTGTTGGCGCGTTACCATAAAGGCTGCTTGCCAGATTGGCAGTATAGGTAATCGTTGCCAGAGCCTGAGCAATGGTGCCCGCCGCATTGTTGCTGCTGATAATGTAGTTGCCGCCGCCATTGCCGTCATTGACAATATAGCCGCCGTCAACGCTCAGGCTGCGAGTGCCCGCATTGGCGCTGTCGAAGGACTGGCTCAGCCCGGC
>JBBKWK010000192.1:0-13785 GCA_037968915.1 Pontixanthobacter sp. | reverse complement strand
AGCCGATATGGTGAAGAGGCTGGTCCATGCCGCCCACGCCGCCAAGGCTCCGATTGCGTTGCCCAGAAACAGGGGCCGGGTCCATACGGCGCTCGGGCTTTGGTCCACCGCCTTACTGCCTGAGCTGGTGCGCGCAATTGAAGCGAGGAAATTTGCGTTCACTCGCTGGGCAATGGATAACGGTGCGGCGTTGGTCGATTTCGAGGATGCTTCCAAGTTGGAATTTTTCAACATCAATACACCGGAAGATGCGGAGCAATATCGGCACTTGCTGGAACCGTGACATCTCTTGCTTGCCGCGCCGCTTCACCGATCACCATCAATGCCGGACCGCTACCAAGTGCTGAACTTGCCGAAATTGCCAGGAGATTCAGGCGGGTAAAAAACTGGCGCTCCTCCGGCAAGCTTGCGTTTTCGACCAGCAGCACCGGCGTATCCCTGCGCAAGCCTGCCGCGATCAGCTTCTGCGAGATCATCCCTGCGGCGGCCTTACCCATATAGATCGCGAGCGTAGCCTTGGGATCGGCAAGGGATTGCCAGTCGAGGTCCAACTCCTCTCCTGCGCGTGCGTGAGCGGTAATGAAGGTCAATTTGCGCGCAAGGCCGCGTAGCGTGAGCGACAGGCCTGCGCTCGCCGCAACCGCCGATGCAGCGGTGATCCCGGGACAAATGCGGTAGGGTATGCCGTGGGTGCGGCACGCTTCGATCTCTTCGGTCGCACGACCGAAAATTGACGGGTCGCCGCCCTTCAAGCGAACCACACGCTCACCCGCTTGTGCAGCATCCACCACCATCTGGCTGATAGTACGCTGGTCTTTCGAATGCCTGCCGGATCGTTTGCCCACCGGAACCAATCGCACGGAGGCCGGGACCAATTCCAGGACTCCGCTGCCGACCAGGGCATCATAAAGAATCACGCTGGCCGCCTTAATCAGTTTTTCTGCCTTGCGCGTCAGCAAATCAGGATCGCCAGGGCCTGCGCCTACCAGCCATACTGTTCCAGGCGGAATGAGTATGTCAGTCACTCTGCCGCCTCCAACTCATGGGAACGGGCCTCTGCCAACAGCTTCGCCAGTGCAGGGCGGCAACTGCCGCAGTTGGTGCCAGCATTGAGTAATGCACCAACGCCCTCGACGCTGGTAAGCGACTGGTCGGACACGGCCTTGATAATCTGCTTTGTGCCAACATCGAAACAGACACAGACGATAGCGCCCCGGTCGGGTTGGGCCTCCCGGGGCCTGCCCGCTAGCAATGACGGTGTATCGGATTCCCCTTCAGATGCGAGTTGGGTAGCGATCCACTCGCGCGGAGGAAGCTCGCCATTGCGGGTGAGGAACAAGGCCGCAGCGAGCATGCCATCGGCCGACCTGACGGCAATTCGCCGCATTCCGCGCTTCAGGTCGACTGCTTCCATGCGTTCTCCTTCGGGCAGAAGAATTTCGACATCGATATTGCCTTCACCTGCCAGTTCGGTCAGCCAACCACCAGCGATCCGGGCGCTGGACCAATAGAGTAATGCTGGCAGGACTGGACGTGACCGGCTGACCAGAAAAGCGCGCCATTCAGGCGTTACAACAGCGACATCGCAGGCACTGTTCTTAAATGCTGGTTGCCCGGAAACCGGATCAACCGTCTGGTCGGGCAAGCGATTGGCGCGGCCGCCGCTACTCATCTGGTCAGTCCAGTGCATCGGGGCGAACACCTCGCCCGGGCGTTGGTTGTCGGTCAAGAGCACGCGAAAAATAGTGTCACCCTGCGGCGTTGAAATGCGGGCAATCGAACCATCCAGGACATGGCGGGAGGCAGCATCAGCCGGATGGATTTCGACCAATGCCTCGCGGCGGTGCCCGGACAGTCGCGGGCTAAGGCCGGTCCGGGTCATCGTATGCCATTGATCGCGGTACCGCCCGGTGTTGAGGCGCAAGGGAAACGCTGGGTTGGCAATAGGGGGCGAGGGCGAAATCACCGCGACAAGTCGAGCTTTGCCGTCCGGAGTGGAAAATTGTCCATCCGCAAATGGCGCAGCGCCGCCCCAAGCCTTCGGCGTCCAATCCTCATAATCGTCGTCACTTGTCCCAGCCCATTCGGACAAGTCCAGCTTGCGGCGGCCGAAGTTGCGAAACCCGGTCTGAGCGGCATATTCACGGAATATCGCTGCCGGTGTTGAGAAGTCGAAAGACTCGGCAAAGCCCATTCGTTTGGCAACCTCACAGATCGCCCACCAATCGGCCCTGGTTTCACCGGGAGCCGCAAAGAACGCGCGTTGCCGACTAATTACCCGCTCGCTGTTGGTGACGGTACCATCCTTCTCACCCCAAGCCAGCGCGGGTAATTTCACATCGGCCAAGGCGGTCGTATCGGTTTGCGCGATGACATCGGACACCACGACAAATTCGCAAGCTGCCAACGCTTCGCGGACATATCCCGCGTCCGGCATGGAAACGGCAGGGTTCGTCGCCATAATCCAGATCGCCTTGATCTTGCCGTCATGCACAGCGCGGAACATATCGACTGCCTTCAGGCCGGGCTTTCGTGCGATTGTCGGGCTGTTCCAAAAGGTCTTGGCAGCCTCGCATTCAGCGTCTGAGAAGCCCATGTGGACGGCGAGCATGGAGGCGAGACCGCCAACTTCGCGCCCACCCATGGCATTGGGCTGGCCGGTAATGCTGAATGGCCCCATGCCTGACAAACCGATCCGGCCCATCGCCAGGTGGAGATTGGTGATGGCGTTGCCTTTGTCTGTTCCGCTCCGCGATTGATTGGCACCCTGACTGAACAGGGTGATCATCTTGGGACGCGCTGCCACCAGATCGGCAAATTGAGCGAACAGCTCTGTATTAATACCGGCTTCCTCGGGACTGCCCGCCAAGTCATCCCAGAACCCTTCCGGCACGTTTGCATGCGCCGCAAGATAATCGCGGTCGATCAGGTCGCGGGCTGCCATATTTGCCAGCAGCGCATTAAACAGGGCAACGTCGCCATCGGGACAGATCGGCAGATGAAGATCGGCGCATTCGGCGGTTTCAGTGCGGCGCGGATCAATCACGACCAGTTTGGTGCCGCGCGTAGCCCGCGCTTGTTCGATCCGCTGCCATATGACCGGATGGCACCACGCGGTGTTCGATCCGACCAACAGGATCAGATCTGCCGCTTCAAGATCATCATAGTTGCACGGCACCACGTCTTCGCCAAAGGCGCGGGTGTGGGCGGCAACCGCACTAGCCATGCACAGCCGACTGTTGGTGTCGATATTGCTGCTGCCGATGAAGCCCTTCATCAGCTTGTTGGCGACGTAATAATCCTCTGTCAGTAGCTGCCCCGAAACATAGAATGCCACGCTGTCCGGGCCATACTTGGCGATAGTATCGGCAAAGCGTGCTGCGACGAGGGCGAGGGCTTCGTCCCACTCGACTTTCTCGCCGCCGATCTCCGGGTCGAGCAGTCGCCCTTCGAGGCTGACGGTTTCCGCCAGATGCGTGCCCTTCGAACAAAGCCGCCCTGAATTGGCGGGGTGGGCCGGGTCGCCTGTGACCGTGATCTCCCGTTCCGCATTGACGTCGACATGGATGCCGCATCCCACGCCGCAATAGGGGCAGGTGGTGCATGTTTCCGTCATACTGCCCCTACCAGCGCTGCGGCGCGGTCGAGATAAATCCGGCCCGCGTCGATTTTTACCGGGATCACCGGGACACAGCCCTTGTCTTCTCCCAGCGCCTCGCCCGTGACAAGCGAGATGCGCCAGGCATGTAGGGGACACGTCACGCTGGTGTCGTGGACGATTCCTTCGCTCAACGGGCCATGCTTGTGCGGACAGCGATTGGCCAAAGCATGCACGCTGCCGGTCGAGGTGCGAAAGACGGCAATTTCCTGCCCTCCGAGCACTGGAAGTGTCCGGCCGCCAAGCGTTGGCAATTGGTCAAGCGGCCCGATATCGATCCAGATTGGCTGTGACATTACTGTGCTTTCTGCAGTGCAAGGGGACGGATTTCGGCGATGTGGCGATGCAGATTGGCTTCCGCGCCGGCGGCACGGTCCGCCCAGGGGTCTTTCTGCAGCAGGCTTTGCGCGTGGAGGAAACGCGCCTGCAAAGCCCTGCGGCCTTCCCCATCCTCGACAATCCGATCCTTGATATATTCCATTCCGACGCGCTCCACCCATGGCGCGGTCCGGTCGAGATAGCGGGCTTCCTCGCGGTAGAGCTGGATGAAGGCGGCGATATATTCCAGCGCCACGTCCTCCGTTTCCACCTTGCACAGGAAATCGGTGCCGCGCAGATGGATGCCGCCATTACCGCCCACGCTTATTTCATAGCCACTGTCGACGCAGATAATGCCTAGATCCTTGATCGAGGCCTCTGCGCAATTGCGCGGACAGCCCGATACGGCAATCTTGAATTTATGCGGCATCCAGCTGCCCCAGGTCATCTGTTCTGCCTTGATCCCGAGGCCGGTTGAATCCTGCGTTCCAAAGCGGCACCATTCACTGCCGACACAGGTCTTCACCGTGCGCAATGCCTTGCCGTAGGCATGGCCGGAGACCATCCCCGCCGCATTGAGGTCCGCCCAAATCGCGGGCAAATCTTCCTTTTTGATCCCAAAGATATCAAGCCGCTGGCCCCCGGTGACCTTCAGCAGCCGCGCGCCATATTTCTCTGCCGCATCGGCAATCGCGCGCAATTCCATGGGGTTTGTGACACCGCCCCACATCCGCGGCACGACCGAATAGGTGCCATCCTTCTGGATATTGGCGTGCATCCGTTCATTTACAAAGCGGCTTTGCGGGTCTTCTTGATGATCTTCGGGCCAGGCGCACAGCAGGTAATAATTGAGCGCGGGGCGGCACGAGGCGCAGCCATCGGGTGTGGTCCAGTGCAGTTCCTGCATGACCTCCGGGATCGACTGAAGCGCCTTTTCCAGAATGTTCCTCCGGACATCTTCGTGGGTGAAGCTGGTGCATTTGCACATCGGGGTTATCGTGCGCGCGCCGCCATAATCTTCGCCCAGCGCGATGCTGAGCAGGCTTTCGACCAAATTGGTGCACGAACCGCAGCTTGCGGAAGCCTTGCAGCTCGCACGTACGGCATCGAGAGTATCTGCGCCGCCGCCGATACAGGTGGCTACTTGTCCTTTGGAAACGCCGTTGCAGCCGCAGATTTCTGCGTCGTCGGACAATGCTGCAACGGCGCTGTCAGGGTCCAGCGATACGCCTCCTGATGCGAATGCTTGGCCAAAGATAAGCGCTTCGCGAATTTCGGAGACATCTTCGCCGCGTTTGAGAAGGTCGAAATACCAGTTACCGTCAACAGTATCGCCATAGAGCACCGCGCCGACCAGCCGGCCCGCCTTGACCACCACCCGCTTATAGATACCGCGCGATGCATCGCGCATGACGATGTCCTCGGCGTCTTCACCGCCGGAAAAATCGCCCGCCGAAAACAGGTCGATACCCGATACTTTCAGCTTCGTGGCCGTGACCGAGCCTTCATAGCCAGTCGGGTTTTCAGTCAGATGATCGGCCAGAGCGCGGCACATGTCCCACAGGGGGGCCACCAAGCCGTAGCAGAAACCGCGGTGCTGGACACATTCACCAACCGCCATGATCGCCGGATCGTCGGTAACCATGTGATCATCAACCACAATGCCGCGTTCGACAGCCAGTCCGGCAATTTTTGCCAGTTGGACCGAAGGCTTGATCCCTACCGCCATGACGACCAGATCGGCCGCAATGTCGGTTCCGTCCTTGAGGCGCACACCGGTGACATGGGATTCGCCCAATATTTCGGCGGTGTCGGCCTGCGTAAGGATGGTCTGGCCGCGGCTTTCCAACTCGCTTTTCAGCAGGAACCCGGCAGCTTCGTCCAATTGGCGTTCCATCAGGGTCGGCATCAGATGCAGCACGGTGACTTTCATCCCGCGCAGCGACAGCCCATGCGCAGCCTCAAGTCCCAACAACCCGCCGCCGATTACGACTGCGCTACCGCCATTTTCCGCCGCCGCGAGCATCTTGTCGACATCATCCAGGTCCCGAAAGGTGATCACGCCGGGCAGATCATGCCCCGGCACCGGGATGATAAACGGGTCCGATCCGGTCGCAATCAGCAGCCGGTCATAAGGTGTGACCCGGCCCGAGGCACTGACCACTTCCCTGGCCTCACGTTTGATCGCGATGATCGCGTCGCCGCTGACCAATTCGATATTGTTGTCATCATACCATGACTGGTCGTTGATGATGATTTCTTCGTAACTCTTGTCACCCGCCAACACTGGCGAAAGCATGATCCGGTTGTAGTTGACCCGCGGTTCCGCGCCAAAAATAGTCACTGCATAACGCAGGGGATCGCGGGCAAGGATTTCCTCGACCGCCCGGCACCCCGCCATCCCGTTGCCGATTACTACCAGCCGTTCTGTAACCGGGCTGTCCCTCCGATCACTCTCGAGCGTGTCTAGGATTGGTGCGTTCATGTCATTTTCCTGTCGCCTAGAAGCTGTAACCGAGCCGGAACCACAGCTTCTCGGTATCGACGCCGAAAGCGTCTGCATCGTAATTCGCGTATTTGACTCCGGCGTCGAACATGCTGAGCTTGAAGCTCAGTTCGCCGTCGATTTCGCTGCCGTATTTGACGCTGCCGATGTCGCTGCTGAAATCGTGATAGGCTGCGCCCAGTTTGATCCCGCCGAACAGTTTCACGGCCTTGCTGACAGAGACATATTTGTCCTCCAGCCCGGCAGGCGGCGTGCTAAGGAACAAGTCGGCCCAGCCGTTGAATTTGTGCAAGGTCGCCAAGGGAGTCTGGAAGCGATTGCCAAGCCCGTCCGCGCCCAGTTTTTCATACCCGGTGGTAAGCCCGAAGCCCGCCAACGAAGCACCCACCGACCCGGCGAGGTAATCGACCGAGAAGGTGTTCGGGTTGGCCTTGTAATCTTTCTGCACTGCATAGCTTCCCGCAAGGTCGAGCGCGAACCTGTCTGCTAGCGGCAATTTTGCGGTGGCGCGGCCGCCATAGGTTGCGGACGAGGTCAGTGCGACCGGCTCTCCAGCGTCATAATCGAGCAGATAGGTGAAGCCTTTGAGCTTCACGGGGCCGACTTCCAGCCCGGCACCCAGTAAGATGAACTCGCCGTCAAATGCAGTGCGCGGCCCCGCGTCAACGCCGAAAATGGTCCGCTGGGAAATGGAATAGGTCCCTTCCAGCGTGAGCGGCTTGAGCGCGGTAACGCTGGCGCTGACCGCGTCGAAAGTCTGCTCGTTCTGGCGCCAACCGACGCTACCGACAAACCGCTGGTCATCGGTATTTATGCGTTGCCGGCCAACCGTGACACTTCCGAAATCCTTGCGGGCATAGCGCAGTTGCAGCCGGTTCAGTTCGACGTTTTGCGGGTCGGCAACCACCGACCGGGCAACCTTGCCATTGGTCGTGCTGTTGTAATCATTGATAATCCCCAGCGTGCCCTCGCCTTCGACCAAAAAAGAGAAGCCGGTGTCGCTGGCAATTTCAATCCCGGACCGCAGCCGGACCGTCAGCGCATCGGCATCGGTGCTGGGCTGATCGACATGTTCGAACGATGTCCTGAGGTCGAACATCGGGTCGATCGTCAGCCCGCCGCCGACAGCAACCCGATCACCCGTTTTCGCTTGCACAAGGGACGGTACCGACAATGCAGCAAGCATGAATACGGCGCTGGGTAGAAAAATGCGTCTCGTCATATTGATCCCCGGTAGAAAATTGATCCCGTTGCCAGGCACCCTCTCAATGCTTTGTTTTCAAGCCACTTCTTTGGTGACTCCGTGTTCGTATTCGGCGAGAAAATGCAAAACTTCCTGCCGGTATGAGTAGAATTTCGGATGTTCGAGCAGGGCCTTGCGGTTGCGCGGCCGCGGCAAGTCGACTTCCAGAATTTTTCCGATTGTCGCGTTGGGACCGTTAGTCATCATCACCACCCGGTCCGCCAACAGGATGGCTTCATCGACGTCATGGGTGACCATGATCGCGGTGACCTTGGTCCGGTTCCAGACCTCGATCAGCACGTCCTGCAGATCCCACCGTGTCAGGCTGTCCAGCATGCCGAAGGGTTCATCGAGCAGCAGCAGTTTGGGTGACAGGGCAAAGGCACGCGCGATCCCGACCCGCTGGCGCATTCCGTTGGACATATCGGCGGCAAATTTGTCCATTGCATTGCCCAGGCCAACGCGGTCGAGATAATATTCCACGATCTCGCGGCGTTCGGTTTGGCTGGCGTGGGGATAGACCCGCTCCACCCCCAAGGCGACATTTTGCCGACCGGTCAGCCACGGCATCAGCGAGGGTGCCTGAAACACCACTGCCTTGTCCGGTCCGGCGAAATCGATTTCGCGGGCATCAAGCGCTATATTGCCGCCGCTGATTTCATTCAGGCCAGCAGCCATGGTCAACACAGTCGATTTGCCGCAACCCGAATGGCCGATCAGCGACACAAACTCACCCTGATCCATCAGCAGATTGACGTCCTCGACCACGGTCAGCGGCCCTTTCGGGGTGGGGTAGATTTTCTTGAGCTTGAAGAATTCGAGATAACGGGTGGTGTTGGGGCTCTTCGCTGCATCGACGTAGACCTGAGGGAGTTTCTTGCCCTTCCGCTCCCGAACTGCATGCAGGTCGATCGGCGTAACCGTGGGTAATTCGCCTATGTCGCCGCCCGTAGTTTCAACCGAATTGTTGAGGTCGCCGAGGTAGCCGACAATGCCATTCCGCAGTGTTTTGTACCCATCATCGTCATTCATCGCCTCACGGTCCCGCGGTCGCTCGATATCGACGTCGAAAATCTTGCCGATTGTGGCCGCAGGTGCAGGGGTCAGCACGGCGACCCGGTCCGCTAGCAACAGCGCCTCATCGACATCGTTGGTAACCAGTACGATGGTGCGCTTTTCATGTTTCCGGATACGTTCGATCTCGTCCTGCAATTTTGCGCGGGTCAGGGCATCGAGCGCGGAGAGCGGTTCGTCCATCAGCAGGATTTCCGGCTCCATCGCCAGCGCGCGAGCCACCGCGACCCGTTGCCGCATCCCGCCCGACAATTGCGCCGGCTTGCGGTCCATTGCGTGATCCAGACCGACCAGCTCGACCTTCTGCTTCACCAGCGCTGCGCGTTCGTCCTTGCTTTTGACCTGGTGCACCGCATCAACAGCGAGCGCGACATTTGCGCCGACGGTCAGCCAAGGAAACAGCGAATAGCTCTGGAATACCAGTCCGCGGTCCTTGCCCGGCCCGTCGCACGGCACACCCTTGACCAGAATCTGGCCAGCATCGATGTCGGTTAGACCCGCGATTGCATTGATCAGCGTGGTCTTGCCGGCGCCAGAAAAACCGAGGATGGCGACGAATTCTCCGTCGGCGACGTCAAGGCTGACGTCTTTCAGCACATCGGAGCGCACGCCTTGTCCATCGACGAAGCTCTTGCTGACATTTTTCAGGGACAGGATTGGAAGGTTCATCTCTGCTTCCCTCAAATCGCGTGATTGCGGTTGGCGAAATCTTGCAACATCATCATGAGGCGATCGAGGAGGAAGCCGATCAGTCCAATGACGATGACCGCAAACATGATCCGGGCGAGCGACTGGCTCGATCCGTTCTGGAATTCGTCCCACACGAACTTGCCTAGGCCGGGGTTCTGCGCGAGCATTTCAGCCGCGATCAGGACCATCCAGCCGACACCCAGTGACAGGCGCATGCCGGTGAAGATGTAAGGCAGAGCCGATGGCAGGACGAGTTTGGTCAGCTTGGCGAACCAGCCCAGTCGCAGCACTTTGCCAACATTGAGCAAATCCTTGTCGATCGACGCGGTGCCGACGGTCGTGTTGATCAGAGTTGGCCATAGCGAACACAGCATGACCACAATGGCAGAGATGACAAAGGCCTTGGGCAAAGCGGGATCGGCGCTGGTTATCGTCGCGGAAATGACCATCGTCACGATCGGCAACCAGGCCAGTGGACTGACCGGTTTCATGATCTGGACCAGCGGATTGATCGCCGCATTAAAAGTCTTGGACAGGCCGCAAATAAGGCCGAGTGGCACCGCCACCAACGTTGCCAGGAAAAAACCCAGTGCGACCGTCTTTAGCGATGTCAGGATCTGGTCGAGGAAAGTTGGCGATCCGGAATATTCGAAATTCTGGACCGGCTGACTTGCAGCTATCGCAGCACTATTACGCGCGTCCTGCGCATCGTAGAATGCCGCCTTGTCCGCCTGAGTGGCCGCCCACTCGTCATATAGCGATACGCCCTGTTCCGCCACTTCCGCCGGTCCCGGCAGACTGCCGAGCGAAGTATCGACTTGCGGGGCCAACACTGCCCATAAGGCCAGGAAGGCCACGATTCCGAACAGGGGGACGGCGAGGGATTTGGCAATCCCGGCTAAATCCATGCTCGCAATCTTTGCGACCAGTGCAGACATACCCGTGCTGGTCGCTGGCGGTGCGACTGCCTGCGCCTTGGCGACTTCTGCGCTGTTCACAGGAGATATCTTGGCTGCGTTCAATACAGGTTCGTTCGGGCTTGCCGCGGCGTCCGCACTGTCTAGAAACTTGGTAGCCATTTGTATTATCCTTCCGCCGTGCGGCGATCAGTTGCTGACGCCCGAGGCCGAGACCGTCTGACCCTTTTTCAGGCCGATCTTGAATTTGGCGAGATAAGCGTTGGGGGCTTTGCCATTGTAGGTGATGCCGTCGATGAAGCCCGTTTGGTCACCCTTGTAACCGTCAGTTTCGGGTACTGAATTTGACGGGATAATCTTGTTTTCGACCAGCATGTTTGCAGCGGCGAGATAGAGGTCGGGCCGGTAGACTGATTTGGCAGTCTCAGCGTACCATGTGTCCGGGTGATCTTCGGAAATCTGGCCCCACCGACGCATCTGGGTGAGATACCAGATGGCATCGGAATAATAGGGATAGCCGGCGAATTTGCCGAAGAAGATGTTGAAGCCCGGTGCCGGGCGTGTGTCGCCCGGTGCAAAGGTGAATTGGCCGGTCATCGAAGCGCTGATTACCTCGGGGTCCGCCCCGACATAGTTGGACTGCGACAATATTTGCACCGCCTCGACACGGTTTTTACCATCGTCCGCATCAAGCCATTGCTGGGCCTTAATGATTGCCCGGAGCATGGCCGCGGTGGTGGCTGGATACTTTGCCGCGAAATCTTCGCGCAGGCCGAGCACCTTTTCGGGGTTGTCGTGCCAGATCTGGTCGTCGGTTATCACCGGGACGCCAATCTTTTTCTGCACTGCCGCCTGGTTCCATGGCTCACCCACGCAATATCCGTCGATGGTTCCTGCCTCCAGCGTGGAGGGCATCTGGGGCGGAGGAGTGACCGACAGGGCAGCCTCTGCGCCCACGGTCCCGCCGACATCGCCCGGAGTGTAATATCCGGGGTTCACCCCGCCCGCAGCGAGCCAGTAGCGCAATTCATAATTGTGGGTCGAAACCGGAAAGACCATGCCCATTTTGAAGGTCTTTCCCTGCTGCTTGTATTCGGCAATGACCGGCTTCAACGTGGAGGCGCTGATCGGATGGACCGGCTTGCCATCGGTGCCTTTCTTGAGGCCGGGTTCGATTTTGGCCCACACCTTGTTCGACAGCGTAATTGCATTGCCGTTGAGATCGAGCGACAGCGGCGCGATCAAATCGGCCTTGGTGCCATAACCAATCGTGGCCGCCAGCGGTTGGCCTGCCAGCATATGTGCAGCATCCAGCTGGCCGCCAATCACCCCGTCGAGCAGCACTTTCCAATTAGCTTGCGGTTCGAGTGTGACATTAAGCCCTTCCTCCGCAAAGAATCCCTTTTCCTTGGCAATCGCCAACGGCGCCATGTCGGTCAGCTTGATGAAGCCCAACTTCAGCACCGGCTTTTCGACGGCTCCATCGACCGATGGGGCCGCGATTGTGTCGCCTTCGTCGGCTGGCTTGCTGCCGCCGCAAGCGGATAGGGTGAAAGCGCAGGCGCTTAATATCAGGAAACTGCGGCGGCTCGATTTCATCATGGACCCCTTAAAATTCAACAAATGCGAATGCGGAAAGACCGACAAAAAAGAACACAAAAAAGCCGCCTCAAGCAGAAGCGGATTACGCTTGCTTGGGCGGCGACATTGCCTGTTCGATTGGATCGATCTGCTTTGGACCTGCCCCCCGTTGGACAGCCTCGGCAAAAATTTGTGTCGGGATATCTAGTCCTGACGCCCATTGGGTAACATCAATGCAAATTCAAAGGCAAGAGAAATATTGCACTGCAGCAAAACTAGGGGTTGGGAAGCGCGCTAAGGTATTCTTTTAATTGGGTTGGATCGAAAACCCGATGGTCGAAAAACGGGTCCGCCCCAAGAATTAGGCGTCCCTGCGAGGAGCCCGCGCCAAGCAACTGTGAGACGCCGCCTTCCACCTTGGCATTGGCGCCAGGGATCGGCGTATCGAGCCCGGTTAGTGCTTTGCGATACACATCGGGGCGAAAGACCTGCTCCGCCCGGGTCTGGTCTGCAGCATTGTAATCGAAATGATCCCAGCGGAGCATTTGCGAATAAATCCAAGCTGCCTGACTGACCCATGGGAAATTGGCCGCTTCCCGGTACTGGAACATGAAATCCGGAACATGGACCGGGTCGGTTCCACTGGCGAGCAGAAGCTGATCGGAAATGGCGCGAAGGATCAGCTTGGACGAACCATCCAGATATTGGTTGCGGGCGAGCAGAGCTGCGTTGGTGTCCCAGTTACTTTGGTCAACAAAATGCTCTGCTGCCCGGTGGAGTGCGCGCACCATACGTTCGGCCAAATCGCGATTGCCCTCAAGCCTGTCGGCCGGCATTGCCAAAACTTTTTCTACGCCTCGTCGCCAGATTTGCGCGGTTACCAAAACAATCTGACCGACACCCCGCTCCACTGCGACACTGTTCCACGGCTCGCCCACACAAATCGCATCCACTTCGGAGCTGGCCAAGGCATCGGCGGCAAAGGGTGGGGGAATAGTCACAATATCCACGTCACTGTCCGGAGCGATACCGCATTCCGACAGCCAATAGCGCAGCTTGTAATTATGGCTCGAATAGCGGTGCACCACACCAAATTTTACGCGCTCGCCCAGCGTAGCCCGGCGAGCAATTTCATCTTTAAGCCGCTTCCCCACGCTATAGGGTTCGCCCAGCAGACCGGGTTCCGCCAACGCCGCAGCCAGCTTGAGCGACACCGTGATCGCATTCCCGTTGAGGCCCAGCACGAAGGGTACGGACAGCGCCTTTGCAGGCCTGCCGCGGCCCAAAGTCGCTGCGATAGCCAGCGGCGCAAGCATGTGCGCCATATCGGTCTGGCCATAAAGCAGCCTGTCGAGCACCGACGCCCAGCTCACATCGCGAATGAAGTTGAGATGCAAGCCTTCCTGTTCGGCAAAACCATGTTCCTGCGCCAGAATGGGCAGGGCTGCGTCAACCAGTGGCAGGAAGCCGATGTTTAGCTGATCCAAACTCATAGCCCGTCTCCCATTAATTGTTCGGCGGTGACGATCGCTTCCGCTATTTCGGCCATGCGGCGGTTGCTGTTCATCGCATGATCGCGTAGCAATTTATGGGCTTCCGGCTCGCTCAATCCGCGCTTCTGGATCAGTATTTTCTTGGCTTGGTCGATCACATTCCGTTCGGTCAGCGCGTCGCGGGCTTCCTTGAGTTCTGTCTGCAATCGTGAAAATGCCTGAAAGCGCCGGACCGCCAGATCCAGAATTGGCTTGATTCGCCGCTGCGACAATCCGTCGACAATATAGGCCGAAACTCCTGCATC
>JBBKWK010000191.1:0-11932 GCA_037968915.1 Pontixanthobacter sp. | reverse complement strand
AGGGATGATGATGCCGCCAGCGGTCTTTTCTTCGGCTTCAATCCGACGAACCAGAACGCGGTCGTGCAGGGGGCGAAATGCCATAACTTTGACCTCTTCTTTCAAGATGAGTGAATGTGCGTTTTGGCACTCCCGGCATGAGAGTGCCAACGAGAGGGCATATGTGGATGCACCCATTGGGAGTCAACGGGTGCGGCGGAAAATTTTTGGAGTTTTTTAACGCGGACGGCAATCAAACCAGTTGCAGTCTCACTCGCCGTGTCCAGCGCCAGGTCAGCAGGATGGAGGCAACCAGCAATCCCGCGGCCAGTCCGATCCACACGCCAACCCCTTCCAGAGGGGAATTGAGGCCAAGCCAGATAGAGATGCTGTACCCTGCTGCCCAATAGCTGATCACTGCGATGACCATTGGCACACGGGTGTCCTGCAACCCGCGCAGATTGCCCGCGGACACTGCCTGCACTGCATCGACCAGTTGGAACAGGGCGGCAAGCAGCAGATATTGCACCGCAAACCCGACCATGGCTGCGTTCTTGGGCGCATCGACATCGACATAGATCGACAGAACGGTGTGCGGCGCGAACAACATGACAGAGGCGGTAATGACGCTGAAACCGACCGCGATTGCGAGCGCGACCCAGCCCGCCCGGCCAATCGCTTCAGTATCACCGGCACCATAGTGATAGCCCACCCGGATGGTGGAGGCCTGCCCGATACCGAACGGGATCTGGAACGCAAGCGCGGCCACTTGCAGGGCAATCGTATGGCCCGCAAGTTCCGACGGTCCGATCCGGCCCATCAGGAATGCCGCGCCACTGAACAGACCGGCCTCGGCGATAATGGTGAACATGATCGGCATGCCGATCCGGATGATTTCCTGCATCCGGCTGGTTTCGGTGCGCCACCAATTACCGAAGATGTGATACCGCCGCAGCCGCCGGTCCCACGAAATCGCCGCGACATAGGCTGCGAGGATAAACAGCGACGTGACCACGCTGGCCAACGCGGAGCCTTCCAGCCCCAGGGCCGGAGCGCCGAGATTGCCAAATACCAGCATCCAGTTTGCCAGCACGCTGACGCCGATGGCCGATGCGATGATCATGGTCGCGAAGATCGGGCGGTCGAGCGCGGACACGAAAATACGCAGGACATTGGCCAGGATCATCGGGATCATGGCCCAGACGATGATTTGCATGAATGATCCGGACATGGCGGCGATCGTGGGGTCCTGCCCGGTCGCCAGCATCAGCCGTTCGCCGTTCAAACAGGCAATCATGCCTAGGGCGCCCGATGCAATAGCAATCCACAAACCCATCCGGACGCTGCGGCGAACCTCGCGCACGGCATGGCGGCGGCGGCCCAGTTCAGCCGCGATCAACGGCGCAACTGCTCCGGTCAGGCCGGACAAACCCCACAAAACCAGACCGAAAATAGCGATCGCCAAACTGGACGCCGCCAACTCCGCCTCGCCCAGCCGCGCGACGAAGATCACGTCGACTGCATGAACCAGCATCTGCAGTAAATTGGCGGCAGCCAGCGGCCAGGCCAGCTTCATCGTCGCGGAAAATTCGTTTCGCCACGGGGTCCCGCCTGCGGACCTTGCCGCAAGTTGTTGGGCCTTCTGTGAGCCGGCGGGATCGAACAAATCAGCCATGAGGGGGGAGTGCCTAGGCGCAGTGACTTCGGCATTAAAGCGCGATGTTGCCTGGCGGATGATTGCCGCCTGCGCAGTGTTGCCCCTTTCACTCGCCGCGCAGGCCCGCTAGTCGCCCACTCGACCGAAGTATTTGAGGCTGAGATTATGGCACATGAAGGCGCATCCATGCTGCGTGACGGGGTATTGCTACTCGGCTTTGCGCTGGCCTTCGTGCTGTTGTTCCGGCGGTTCGGGCTCGGTGCCACGCTCGGATATCTGATCGCGGGTGCGGTCGTCGGGCCGCAAGTGCTTGGTCTGGTCGGCGATGCCGAACAGATGATCGGCATCGCCGAACTGGGCATTGTGATGCTGCTGTTCGTGGTCGGACTGGAGCTTGATCCAAAACGGCTGTGGCGGATGAAGACCGCGATTTTTGGCTTGGGTCTGGCGCAAGTGGTGGCCTGCGGGCTGGCGGTCACGGCGGTGATATATTTCGCCGCGAGTTACCCGTTGCAGGCGGCGCTGGCGATCGGCCTGCCGTTGGGCCTGTCCTCCACGGCGCAGGTACTTCCGATGTTGCAAAGTTCGGGCCGATTGCGCACGCCATTTGGCGAACGGGCCTTTGCGATCCTGTTGTTCCAGGATCTCTCGATCATCCCCTTGATCACGATTGTCGCTGCGATGAGCGCCGATGCGGGCGGAGCCGAGGCCGGCATGCCCGGCTGGCAATTGGCGCTAATGACGCTGGGCGCGATTGCCGGATTGATCGCGGCGGGCCGGTTCCTGCTGCGGCCGTTGTTCCGCTTGATCGGCAATCTCAACGAGCGGGAAATGTTCGTGGTGGCCAGCCTGTTTACTGTGCTCGCATCCGCCTGGGTGATGGAGTGGCTTGGCCTGTCGACTGCGCTTGGCGCGTTTATTGCCGGGGTTATGCTGGCGGATACGCCCTACCGGCATGAGTTGGAGGCGGATATCGAACCCTTCCGCTCGATCCTGCTGGGGATGTTCTTCCTGGCGGTCGGGATGATGCTGGACCTGGGTGCAATTGCGGAAAATCCATTGTTCGTGGTGTCGATGGCAGCGGCTCTGATTACCGTGAAAGCGTTGATTATTCTCGGTATCGGGCTGGCAATCGGGATGGCGTGGCGCAGTGCATTGGCACTGGGCCTGCTGCTCAGCCAAGGCGGTGAATTTGGCTTCGTATTGTTCACCCAGGCGCAGGAAGGCGGCTTGATCACGAGCGAGGTGTCCAGCCTGTTCGGGGCAATTGTCACCTTGTCGATGGCAGCCACGCCATTCCTGATGATGGCCGCCAGCCGGATGCGGCAGCCAGTCAGCAAGGACGGCGAGCGCGAAGGCCCCAAATCGCGCCAGCGCAATGACGGCGCGAGCGCGCTGGTAATCGGCTATGGCCGCTTCGGGCAAACCGTGTCGCAAATGATGACCGCAGCGGGCATCCGGGTAACTTTGATCGACAGCGACGTTGACCAGATCGACGTGGCCGAAGAATTCGGCGCCAAGGTCTATTACGGCGACGGTACAAGGATGGATTTGCTGCGCCAGGCAGGCGCGAGCGAGGCGACCGTGATCGCTTTTTGCATCGACAAGGATCAACTGACCACCGAATTGCTGGCCGGGGTGCGTGAGGCATTCCCACAGGCATCGGTGTTAGTGCGCGCGTTCGACCGACGGACGATTATCAAGCTGCGCGGCGCGGATGTTCAGGAAATGGTCCGCGAAGTGATGGAATCGGCGGTGTTCATGGGTCGGGCCGCATTAAATGGCCTGGGCCTCAGCCTGCAGGAAATCGAGCGTGCGGAAAGCGTCTACCGTGCGCGTGACAAGGAGCGGCTGGAAGTGCAGTTGGAAGGCGGCGATCTGCGTGCCGGAAAGGAACGTTTCATGCCGCATGAGGGTCGGCAGGTGGGCGAGCCAGATACGCCGCCCGAACAGGCGTAGCGGGCGCAATCAGGCCTGCAATTGTGCCGCTGAAGGCGGGCGAACTGCGCGCAGAAAAACATCATATGTTCGAACAACCGCAAGCTGGCGAGCCGATATAAGCGACCCGGCGCAGGCCCAAGGCCCAGCGCTGCGAAGTTGCTTCAGCCTAGGGAAAGCCGATGACATTTAGCGGCGTCAGCTCTCGTTCGGTCGAATTATTTCAGGAGCCAGCCGTTGGCACGTTTCTCCCGTCTTGTTTTAATAGCTTCCGTGCTTGGCGCCAGCGCCTCCGCGCCAGTTGCCGCGAAGGAAGTATTCGTGGGTGCTTATGTGCACGAGGTGGGGACACCGCTGACCTTCGCTGTGAATGAAAGCGGCGTTGATATCGAAATAGGCTATCGGATGGATCCGGTTGAGGCGCTCGCTTTCCTCGGCAAGCCGCAGCCCTATCTGCTCGCCTCGCTCAATACTGTCGGCGACACCAGTTTCGCGGGCGGTGGGTTGAGCTGGAAGCTGGGAAAGGGGCCTGTTTACGTGCGTCCGGGCATCGGATTGATTATCCATGACGGCCCGGCATTTCGCGTCGATCAGGCTAGTGGCACGCGCACAGATCTGGGCAGCCGGGTGCTGTTCGAGCCCGAAATCGCCATCGGCGTGCGGCTGTCACAGCGCGTCTCGCTGGAGGCCAGCTGGGTCCACATCAGCCAGGCGCAAATCTTCAACTCACAGCAAAACCCCGGCATCGACATGATGGGAGCACGCGTGAATTGGAAGATGTGAGGGAAAGCGGAAATTGGGTGGAAATCGGGAACGCCGCCAAGGCGCTGTCTACTTATAAGGCTGTTCTGTTGATTGTTCGTCCTTTTTACTAAAGGTCAATCGTCTCGGAATTGTAGATCTGTATATCGGGCGCGGCGGCCAGCAGCGGGGTCAGCGAAGCAACGAACTGACGGGATTCCGGCACCGCAAAATGCGCGAGCAACGCGTCCTGGTCGCGCCAATATTCGACGAAGCGAAACAGCTGCGGGTTTTCCTGATCGATCGACACCGTATGATCGATACAGCCGTCTTCCCCGCGCGATCTGGCAACATGCGTGAGACTGTTTTCGAGAACTTCGCTCTCGCAGCCAATCTTTGCCGTGGCTTTGCCGATAACGATAATCATCATGTTCTCCTTTAGCCTGCAACGTATGGGAAGCGGCTTGTGCACTCCATCGCAAAGCGCGGCCAACAGAAAAGGGCGGCACCTTGCGGTACCGCCCTCCCATCTGCGGGCGCTTCAAGACACCCACAAAATTCTGAGTAAGATTACTTGAGCTCGACGGTGCCGCCGGCTGCTTCAATCTTGCCCTTGATTTCTTCGGCTTCCGCCTTGTTGACGCCTTCCTTGACAGCCTTGGGAGCTGCTTCGACAAGGCCCTTGGCTTCAGTCAGACCGAGGCCGGTGATGGCACGGACTTCCTTGATGACCTGGATTTTCTTGCCGCCATCGCTGGTCAGGATAACGTCGAATTCGGTCTGCTCTTCAACAGCTTCTGCGCCAGCAGCGGCTGGGCCGGCAACTGCAACAGCAGCAGCGGCGCTAACGCCCCAGGTGTCTTCCAGTGCAGTGGCAAGTTCAGCTGCTTCAAGGACGGTCAGCTTCGAAAGTTCTTCTACAAGTTTGGCGATATCGGCCATGATTTAATACTCCAAATGTAATGGTTTGGTCCGTGCCGGGGAATGTCCCTGACCCGGTTAGATTCGATGAAAAACCGCTTACGCCGCTTCTTTGGTGCTGTAGGCACCGAAGACGCGGGCCAGCTTTGCAGCGGGTGCGTTGACGACCTGTGCGATTTTCGTCGCAGGGGCCATAACCAGACCCACCAGCTTGCCGCGTAGCTCGTCGAGACTTGGCATGGAGGCAAGTGACCTCACACCGGTTTCGTCGAGTACCAGCTTACCCATTGCGCCGCCGACGATTTCGAGCTTGTCGTTCGTCTTGGCAAATTCCACGGCAGCCTTGGCCGCAGCAACCGGATCGGTCGATGTGGCCAGAGCAGTCGGGCCGGTGAGCAAATCGCCCAGGCCTTCGTAATCCGTGTCTTTCAGGGCAAGCTTGGCAAGACTGTTTTTCGCAACCTTATACGATGCACCAACTTCTCGCATCTTCGCGCGCAGATCGGTGGACTGAGCCACCGTCAAGCCGAGATTGCGCGTGATAACCACCACGCCGCTCTCTGCAAAGGTCGAGTTGAGGGCAGCAACCGCGTCGGATTTTTGCGAACGATCCATGCCTTACTCCTTCATTATGGCCGCGAGGGGTATACCCCGCACGGCCGGCTACATTGATCGCGGCCAGACGACTGGCAACGCCAGCACCCGGAAACGAGCGAGTCCATTGAAGGGGACGGAGGTGCGCCAACCAAACTGGAGTAGCGCGAATGCGAAGGCCATGCGGCGCTTCGCGAAAAATCTCTGTCCCCGCCTAGGCTGGAAATTAAGATGGCCAGATTGCCATCACCAACTGTCTTGGACGGATGTTCACTGGACCCGTCAGCCCAGCGAACGAAGTGGCGTCTAGCGGCTTGCCATCAGGAGTCAACCAAAATGGCCCGCCCCGGCATCATCGTGCAGGGGCGGGCCATCTGGGTGTTGAACTGAATGGCGGGATCAGTCCGCATCATACCCCAGCAAATCGCCCGGCTGGCATTCCAGCTCGCGGCAGATCGCTTCCAGTGTGGTGAAGCGCATCGCCTTGGCTTTGCCGGTCTTGAGGATCGAGAGATTGGCAAGGGTGAGGTCCACGCGTTCCGCCAGTTCGGTCAAGGTCATGCGCCGCTCGTGGAGCAGATCGTCAAGTTTTACGCTAATTGGCATCAGACGGTCCCTTCCAGCTCTTCGCGCATTTCGGTGCCCTTGCGGAACACCCGGGCGAGGATGAACAGGATCAGCACCAGTAAGACGCCGCTTCCGGAAAAACCAAACTCACCTTGAATGTCCTCTCCGGCATCGGCGGCAATGCTGGCGATCCAGGCGACGGCAATTCCCACTGGCACAGCGGCAGCCTGGCCGATGATCGCGACCCAGGCCATCCGCGACAAGCGCTGGGCATTGTCCGGGATGAAGGGGTCGCCCTGGCCAACGCTGTTGACGATCCGGCGCAGCAGCAGCAGGAAATTGATCCCCAATGCGAGCAATCCGGCGGCGCCCACGAGCACGAATGCGGCGGCTGGGATCAATCCAGGCACCACGTCTTTCCCGTCAGCTGCCAATTCGGCCAGCAACGCCGACTGATTGAACAGCATGACGGGCAGGGCAATGACCAGCGCAGCCGCTGCGATCGATAGAATGACGATAAAGAACATCAGAACGATGCGGGCGATGGTCAGCAATGGGTCTTTGGTCTTGGCGGTCATGACAGGTTCCTGGCTGGCTGGTTAATCAGGCGATTTCGGCGGTCAGCGTGACATAATCGGCTGGCACGTTGATCGTTGGGGTCATCAGGGCGGTGGTCACCAGCATGGCAACAACCAGGGCGAAGGCGTTTGTGAATGTGCGGGTCATTGTTCGTTCTCCAATATGGTCGATATTGATATTCAATAAGGGTGATTCGCTTTATTGTCAATCGATAATATTGAAAAACGATATGTGATATACTGTTTTACGATGTTTGAAGCGTGTACCTGCGCCATTCCAAGGGGCAATCGCGCCGTTTGACAGCGAGGGTGTCGGCTCCTATATGGTCTTCCTACCGACTGCTTCGAGCAAGACGGGCCCTTGCGCGGGGGTCTGCCACGAAAGGAAGCGGCGGTATTCAGAACCGCGATGCAATGACTGCAGCAGCCATCCAGAACTGGGTGTGCCTTCGCTGCGGCTTTTTGCGTTTGGCGAACTGGACAAAACCCAGCGTGTGGCACGAATTTCCCGCCGGAAACCCAAATTTTTGGGCGTTTCCGGCCAATTTGAAAGAGGCAACTCACCTCCATGGCGACCAAAGCTAAGGCACCCAAGGTATCCCGGAACAGCAATACCGGTACCGCCAAGAAGCGTATCCGCAAGATTTTCGGCGACATTCACGAAGTCGTGAAAATGCCGAATCTGATCGAAGTCCAGCGGGAGAGCTACGAACAGTTCCTCCGGTCCGACCCCTCGATCGGCTATGTTTCCGGCCTTGAAAAGACGCTGCGATCGGTTTTTCCGATTCGCGACTTTGCCGGCTCCGCCGAGCTGGATTTTGTGCATTACGAGCTGGAACCGCCGAAATACGACACCACCGAATGCCGCCAGCGCGGCATCACCTATGCTGCGCCGTTGAAGGTGACGCTGCGTTTGATCGTGTTCGAGGTCGACCAAGAAACCGAAACCCGCTCCGTGCTCGATATCAAAGAGCAGGATGTTTACATGGGCGACATGCCGCTCATGACCGGCAACGGTACTTTCATTATCAATGGCACCGAGCGCGTGATCGTCAGCCAGATGCACCGTTCGCCCGGTGTGCTGTTTGACCATGACCGTGGCAAGACCCATTCGTCCGGCAAATTGCTGTTTGCTGCGCGCGTCATTCCCTATCGCGGTTCGTGGCTCGATTTCGAATTTGACGCCAAGGATATCGTCAACGTCCGGATTGACCGTAAGCGCAAGCTGCCGGTAACCGCGCTGCTGTTCGCGCTGGGTCTCGATAGCGAAGACATTCTCGATCATTTCTATGAAACCGTCACGTGGCAACGCGTGTCCGGCAAGAAAGGTGACGGCTGGCAGATTCCGTTCAATCCTGATGCATGGCGCGGCCAGAAGCCAGACTTTGCATTGGTGGATGCCAAGACCGGTGAAGAGATCTTCCCGGCCAAGGAAAAGATTAGCCCGCGCGCTGCCAACAAGGCAGCCAAGGACGGCCTGACTACGCTGCTCATTCCGACCGAGGAAATCCTCGGCCATTATGCCGCTCGTGATATGATCGATCAGAAAACCGGCCGCATCTACATCGAAGCGGGCGACGAAGTATCGCTTGAAAATCTCGAAGTTCTCGATGCCGCCGGGGTCGACAAGATCGACCTGCTCGACATTGACGAAGTGACCATCGGTCCGTGGATTCGCAACACATTGGCAGTCGACAAGGCTGAAAACCGCGATGAAGGCCTGGAAGCGATCTACAAGGTCATGCGTCCCGGCGAACCGCCAACCAAGGAAACCGCAGAAGCGCTGTTCGAAGGTCTGTTCTTCGACAGCGAGCGCTACGACCTTTCGGCTGTTGGCCGCGTGAAATTGAACATGCGTCTCGAACTCGACGCCGAAGACACCGTGACTACGCTGCGCAAGGAAGACATTCTTGCGGTGGTGAAGGAACTGGTCGATCTGAAGGACGGCAAGGGCGAGGTTGATGATATCGATAACCTCGGCAACCGCCGGGTTCGCTCGGTCGGTGAATTGCTCGAAAACCAGTACCGCGTCGGCCTGCTGCGGATGGAGCGTGCCGTTAAGGAACGCATGAGCAGCGTCGATGTATCGACCGTGATGCCGAACGATCTGATCAATGCGAAGCCAGCCGTTGCTGCGGTTCGCGAATTCTTCGGTTCCTCGCAGCTGTCGCAGTTCATGGATCAGACCAATCCACTGTCCGAAGTGACGCATAAGCGCCGCGTTTCGGCTCTCGGGCCCGGCGGTCTCACGCGTGAGCGCGCAGGCTTCGAAGTCCGCGACGTTCACCCGACCCATTATGGCCGGATTTGCCCGATTGAAACGCCGGAAGGCCCGAACATCGGTCTGATCAACAGCCTTGCATCGTTCAGCCGGGTCAACAAATACGGCTTCATCGAAACGCCTTACCGTCTGGTCAAGGGCGGCAAGGTGACATCCGAAGTAAAATATCTTTCTGCGATGGAAGAACAGAAGCATGCCGTGGCGCAGGCTTCAGCCGAACTCAACGCCGATGGTACTTTCGTGGAAGAGCTGGTTTCAGCCCGCGAATCCGGTGAATTCGTGATGCTGCCCAACGATCAGATCACACTGATGGACGTTTCGCCCAAGCAGCTGGTTTCGGTCGCCGCATCGCTCATTCCTTTCCTGGAAAACGATGACGCCAACCGCGCGCTGATGGGCTCCAACATGCAACGTCAGGCTGTACCTTTGGTTCAGGCCGAAGCGCCGTTTGTCGGCACTGGCATGGAAGAAACCGTGGCCCGCGATTCCGGCGCTGCAATTTCCGCAGTACGCGGCGGGATCGTCGATCAGGTCGATGCGACCCGGATCGTGATCCGCGCAGTGGGCGATGTTGAACCCGGTCAGTCCGGTGTCGATATTTACTCGTTGCAGAAATTCCAGCGCTCCAACCAGAACACCTGCATCAACCAGCGTCCGCTGGTGAAGGTGAACGATGTGATCGAACCCGGCGATATTATTGCCGATGGTCCCTCGACCGATCTGGGCGAATTGGCACTGGGCCGTAACAGCCTCGTCGCCTTTATGCCGTGGAATGGCTACAATTACGAAGATTCGATCCTGATCTCCGAACGTATCGTGAAGGACGATGTGTTCACCTCGATCCATATCGATGAATTCGAAGTAATGGCCCGGGACACGAAATTGGGCCCTGAAGACATCACCCGTGACATTCCCAACGTCGGCGAGGAAGCCCTGCGCAGCCTCGACGAAGCCGGGATCGTCTATATCGGTGCAGAAGTGCATCCGGGCGATATTCTGGTCGGCAAGATCACGCCAAAGGGCGAAAGCCCGATGACGCCGGAAGAAAAGCTCCTCCGCGCCATTTTCGGCGAGAAGGCTTCGGATGTCCGCGATACTTCGCTGCGTCTGCCGCCGGGTGTTGCTGGCACCGTGGTCGAGGTTCGCGTGTTCAACCGTCATGGCATCGAAATCGATGACCGTACGCGGGCAATTCAGAACGAAGAGATCGAGCGTCTGCGCAAGGATAGCGAAGACGAACGCGCCATTCTCAACCGGGCGACGTATAACCGCCTGCGCGAAATGCTCCTTGGCCAGACCGCGTCTGCGGCGCCGAAGGGTATCAAGAAGGGTGTCGTGATCGACGAGGCGCTACTCGACGATCTCGAAAAATTCGAATGGTTCAAATTTGCTGTCGCCGACGATAGCCGTCAGATCCAGATCGAAGCAGTGAAGTCGCAATATGACGCCGCTGTGAAGATCATCGAAGACAAGTTCGACGATCGTAAGGAAAAGCTGGAACGGGGCGACGAACTCGCACCGGGCGTGCTTAAGATGGTCAAGGTCTTCGTGGCGGTGAAGCGCAAGCTGCAGCCGGGCGATAAAATGGCCGGCCGTCACGGTAACAAGGGCGTAATCTCGCGCATCTTGCCAGCCGAAGACATGCCGTTCCTCGAAGACGGTACGCCGGTCGATGTGGTACTGAACCCGCTGGGTGTGCCATCGCGGATGAACGTCGGACAGATCTTCGAAACCCATCTGGGCATGGCCGCACGCGGTCTGGGGCAGCAGGTTACTGCGGCGCTGGAAGAATGGCGCGCAGCCAATCCCGATGTCGGTGAGGATTTTGAGGGCGTTAAACCCCCCGCAGTCGTGGTTGAAACCCTTAAGCATGTCTATGGCGATCAATATCATGCCGAGTTGGACAGCCGTTCTGCCGGTGACATCATCGAACTGGCGGGCAACCTCCAGAACGGTGTGCCGATGGGTACTCCGGTGTTCGATGGCGCGCGTGAAGCCGACGTTACCGAAATGCTGCATCTGGCCAATTTGCCCGGTTCAGGTCAGGTGACGTTGTTCGATGGCCGCACGGGCGAGGCGTTCGATCGCCAGGTTACCGTGGGTTACATCTACATGCTCAAACTGCACCACTTGGTCGATGACAAGATCCACGCCCGTTCGATCGGACCCTACAGCCTCGTTACCCAGCAGCCGCTGGGCGGTAAGGCACAGTTCGGCGGACAGCGCTTTGGTGAGATGGAGGTCTGGGCGCTTCAGGCCTACGGCGCGGCATATACGCTGCAGGAAATGCTCACCGTGAAGTCCGATGACGTAATCGGCCGGACCAAGGTTTACGAAGCGATCGTCAAGGGTGACGATACCTTCGAAGCCGGCATTCCGGAAAGCTTCAACGTGCTGGTGAAGGAAATGCGCAGCCTCGGCCTGAACGTCGAATTGTCCTCGATCGATAACGGCGAAGACGATGACGGCGCAATGCAGATAGCGGCGGAATAAGGGGATCGGGCGGCGAATTAAACCGCCGCCCATCCCCAGCCTCCACCAAGAATTTTCACCCGATTAGGGATGACGCAATGAACGACCTGACAAAATTCACCAACCAGCTCGCAAAGCCGGAAACATTCGACCAGATCCAGATCGGGATTGCCTCGCCAGAGCGCATCCGTTCCTGGTCCTTCG
>JBBKWK010000190.1:0-7824 GCA_037968915.1 Pontixanthobacter sp. | reverse complement strand
ATACCGTCAGCCATGACATTGTGCCCGCCCATCTCAATGCCCTGCCCCATCATGACCGCAGCCCAGCTTGTTTCGGTGAACAATTCGTCGTCTTCGCGGAAGATCTGACCGTTTGAGCGAAACAGTTCGATTTTCTCCGTCAGGCTTTCGGGTACGCTCATCGTGCGGCAATAATTCCAGAACTCGCTGTCATCGCGTGTGGTGGCCTTATAGTGCAGGACAAGAAAATCGCGGATGCGGTTATATTCCTTGGCGGTGAAGCGATTGAACGCGTCTTCCTGCGCCTGGGTAATTCCGTTGAGTGACAGCAGCGACACCAGTTTGTTTATGCCGGTGTTGATGAGATGGATCGATGTAGATTCCAGCGGCTCCATAAAACCGGCAGCCAGCCCCAGAGCGATGACGTTCTTGTTCCAGAATTTCTTGCGCCGCCCGGTAACAAAGCGAAGGAAATTGGGTTCAGCCGTCGGCTTGCCCGCCAAATTGCTGACGAGGATGTCATGCGCCTCATCATCTGCCATATATTCGCTGCAATAGACATGGCCATTACCGTTCCGGTGTTGCAGCGGCACCTGCCATTGCCAACCGGCGGAATGTGCGGTGGCCTTGGTAAAGGGCGGCGGCGGACTGCCGTCATCGCGGTTGCAGGGTAATGCCACCGCGCGATTACAGGGCAGGAAATGCGACCAATCATCATAGCCGGTCTTGAGCGCCTGCTCGATCAGCAGTCCGCGAAAGCCCGAGCAATCGATAAACAAATCACCATCGACGATTTTGCCATCATCCATCGTAACTGACGTGACAAACCCGTTTTCGCCGTCTTGCGACACATCGGTTACCCGCCCTTCGCGCCGGATCACTCCGCGCGTTTCTGCATAGCTACGCAGGAACTGCGCGTAACGTGTCGCGTCCAGATGGTAGGCATAATTCATTGGCGGAAGATCATCGCGTTGATAATCCTGAGTTCGCGCAAATTTGCCGAAATGAGCCGCAATAGTTTCCAGATTAAAAACCTGGATCGGACGTTGATCGCCGTTCTGGCGATACTTGTGCCAAATATGATGGAATGAAGTGCCATCGATTTCATACCCGTAATTGCCGAACGGATGGATATAGCTGTCGCCAAGCTTGCCCCAGTTTGAAAACTGGATGCCAACTTTGAAGGTGCCCTGCGCTGCAGCCAGCATTTCCCGCTCATCAATTTCGAGCAGCCGATTGAAATCGACAAAGGGCGGGATGGTAGCTTCGCCGACCCCGACTGTTCCGATCTGTTCGGACTCAATCAGAGTGATCTCAATGTCGTGTCCGCTTTTCAGGCGAGACAGAGCAGCGCCAGCCATCCATCCGGCGGTCCCGCCCCCAACAATTACGATTCTCTTGATTGGCATCGGATCTCTCAACTATCGGATTATGGGCGCTTTGTGATCTTGGTAGAAGCGTATGTATCCATCTTGCAACAGCACGGTAAAAAGAATGTGCTCGGATTGGACGAGTGCCGTATTTCTATTGGCAGAAGCCATTCAGGAGGGATCAAATTCTCGTGCTCCCCCTTTTTGCTTGGATGCGCTTCTTTGATTTATTTACAACGCTATAGACTACAGGAGTGAGGGTTATCTGCACGCGTACTGACCCCTGCTTTGGCAACTACTATATCGCAGAATAATTGAAATGTGAACGTTCATTTAACGCTTGTGAACGCTCACAATTTGGTATAGCCAATGGACACAATCGAGCACAAATGTGCCGCTTTGACGATCATGGGAGATAACATTGTCTAGCGAAATTCAAACATTCGACATCAACACCACGTGGCGTGTGGGTGGCCGCATGAGGGCGTTGGGTACAGCGTCGAGCCTGGCTTTGTGCATGACCATGGCAACTCCTGTCTGGGCACAGGACGCAGGCGCGTCTGATTCGCCTGAAGTTGAAGCGGACATGGACGCGGACACCGAAGAAAACGTCATTGTCGTCAGCGGCTTCAAAGCATCACTCCAATCGGCTCAAAACATCAAGCGTGACGCAGACACGTTTGTCGATGTTATTACATCGGAAGATATCGGGGCATTGGCTGACCGTTCGGTTGCCGAAGCTCTCCAGCGCATACCTGGCGTCAACATCAGCCGCTTTGAACAGCGCAATGATCCCGATCGTTTCTCCGTCGAGGGAAGCGGAGTGATCATCCGCGGCCTCCCATTCGTTCGTTCGGAACTGAATGGCCGTGACATTTTTTCCGCCAATGGCGGCCGCGAACTAAGCTTCAATGACGTTTCACCCGAACTTCTCGGCCGGGTGGAAGTGTTTAAGAACGTCACTGCCGACATGATCGAAGGTAGCATTTCAGGCACCGTCAATCTGGTAACACGTAAGCCGCTTGATTCACGCGGCCTCAAAATTGCCGGCACGGTTGAGGGCAATATCGGCGATCTCGCTGAGGAATGGTCTCCCGGTTTCTCGATTCTGGCGTCGAACACCTTCGATTCGAATATCGGCACATTCGGCATTCAGTTGGCCTATGCCCAGTCAGAGCTGGTTACGCGGACAGATGCTTCGCAAATCACCGATCCCTGCTACCGCGCAGCCACGTTGGATGGCCCTTGCTTCCGTGTCCGCCCCGTCGGTTCGGGCGGCATTTCCGGCGGTACAAACTTTGACTCCTCGTCCTTCCCGCCAGCGGGTGCTGTTTTCGTCCCTAAAGGCGCCGGTGTCCGCACAACCGACCTGACCCGCAACCGCGACGCATTCTCGGCAGTTGGCCAATGGGAAAGCAGTGACGGCAGCGCGCTTGTCACAGTTGAATATTTGCGGGCAAAAACCGACGCAACGCTGAACGAATTTTCGGCCCTCGCCTTGGTCAATGATGACGGGCTGTTCCCAACCATCGCGCCGGGCACCACGCCAACATTTGACGGCAACCAGTTCGTTTCGGGTACGCTGACGCAGAACCAGCCATTCAATGGCGGCCGCGGCATTCCGCTTGAACTGCTTCGCTTCCAACGGGAAGATGACGCAAAGACGGAAGATTTCTCGATCGATATCGATTTGGCGCCGAGCGACCGCTTGCGTTTCAACATCGAAGTGCAACACATCAAATCCAGCCGCACCGAAAACGGGTTTATCGGCGCGATGCAGACTTATGCGGATGTGTCGATCGACAATTCCGGCGAAACCCCGATCGTTCAATTCTTCGAGCCCGGTCAGAGCTCTTCCGAAGCAGCGTATTTCACCAATCCGGCACGCAACCTCTACTGGTTCCTGCTTGATAATCAGGTGGCCAATGAAGGCGATCTGACCAGCATGAAGTTCGACGCCGAATATGACGTCAGCGACGAGGGCTTGTTCAAGAAAGCACGTTTTGGTGCGCGTTGGTCCGACCGTAACCGCATCAATCGCAATGCCAACTTCTCCAACTGGGGGAATTTGGGTGCGCCGTGGACTGGTCGGGGCGGAAACTGGAATTGCGGAGACTTTCAAGCCTTCGGCTGCGGCGGTGCCTATGCCTTCGATTTCCCCAATTCCTCGCAGGTTCGCAACCCATTTGGCGATAACTTCCAGCGCGGCAACGCGCCGGTTCCACTCGGCGACGGGTCAGCTTTCTTCTTCGGCGGCGACAATCTGGTCGGCGATTATCTGAGCGGTGCAATTACAGACCAGGCAGCCAACATCACCGCGTTCACTTTGACGCCAAATGCCTGGTTCCCGATATCTGCGCGCAGCAACAATGTTGCGGGCGGGGTGTGGAATGCAGGCGAAATTTCCGACGTCGATGAGAGCACCTTCGCAGCCTATGCCCGAATCGATTTCGGCAAAGAATTTGGCGGCGTCACGCTCGACGGCAATTTCGGCCTTCGTTATGTTAAAACGACGGTTCAGTCAGAAGGTTCGATCACCTATCCAACCGGACAGTTCTTCGGCAATGGGGATAACATTGTAACGGTCGCCGAACTCCAGACCGCCTGCGCCAATGTACAGCCCGGACAGACAGCTCCGGGATATTGCGGTCTGCCGGCCTCACGTCTGGCCGAATTCGGATCGATTTTCACTGGCGAGCAAATTCTCGACAATGCGAATATCAGGTACAAGAACTGGTTACCCAGCTTCAATGCCAAACTGGATTTCGGCGACGGCATTCTTATCCGTGGGGCGGTGTCAAAAGGCATCTCGCGCCCTGATCTGGATCAGTACCGTACGGGCGGGGCGATATTCGATAATACCTCCAGTCTGCGATCGGCTGGTACACTCGCAACAGGCCCGCTATTTGCAATTGGTACTGGCAACCGGCTGATCAGGCCGACGGTATCCTGGAACTATGACCTGTCGTTCGAATGGTATTGGGCAGATGTTGGCTCACTAACGGTTTCCGGTTTCCTAAAGGACATCAAGGGCATCGTTAATGGCGGTACAACAGTCCGCAATTTCGTTAGTCCGTCGGGCGCAACAACAGACGTGCTGATCAATGGTCCAACCAACAGTGATGGCGGTGTATTGAAGGGTGTCGAGGTTGCGTATCAGCAGGCCTATGACTTCCTGCCTGGCCCGCTTAGCGGTCTTGGGTCGCAGCTGACCTACACCTATGTTGATGGCGGAGCGTTCAATAATTCGAACCTTGGCGCAGAGCAAAGCCCGTTTGCGGGCGACTTGCCGCTGGCGGGCGTCTCCAAACACACGGTCAACGCTGTGGTGTTCTATGAGTTGGGTCGTCTGTCTGCGCGTGCTGCGTACAATTGGCGGTCTGACTTCCTGCAAACGCCGCGCGATGTGATCTTCCCATTCTCGCCAATCTACGGCGAGTCGACGGGCCAGCTCGATGCATCGATCTTCGTTGAGGTGATGGATGGCCTGAAAATCGGTGTGCAGGGCGTGAACCTGCTCGACGAGGTGACACAGACATCGCAAGTCATCGATTTTGACGGCACTCGCGTCAGGCGCTCGGCCTTCCGTAATGACCGCAGATATACATTCCTGGCGCGCTTTGATTTCTAAAGTGGTCGCAAGAATACGCTAGGATGGGGCGGGCTCTTGTCGCAAGACACGGGCCCGCTTTTCGTTTCAGGACAGGCCAGTTGGAATGCCGCTATGACCCCGCAACCCACCCCAATCCCGGAGATTGACCGGCCAAGTGTCGAACAATTCCAGCGCGACATCTATTTCCGCGCCCAGCCCGTTATCATGCGCGGGATTGCAAGGGATTGGGCGCCGGTGGCGGCTGGGCTAGAATCGCCTGAGGCATTCGCCAGCTGGCTTAAACAAAGCGTCGGGCAACGCGAAGTGCAGATCATGGCGGGCAAGTTTGCCGACGATTCTACATTCTTCTACAATGATGATCTGATCGATGTGAATTTTGAACGTGGCGCAATGGATTTTGGTGAATTCGTCGACACGGTCATGCGTCCGGCGTCCGGCGAACCGCAAAAAAGCCTGTATTTGCAAGGCACTGAGGCAGCCAACCTTTCAGCAAAGTTGCGCGATGCGTTGCGGCTTCCCTACGCGCCGTCAACTTCCGAACCAAGTGTTTGGATGGGCAACAAGACCACTGCCCAAACCCATTTCGACCTGTCGCAGAACATCGCATTAGTTATTAGCGGACGGCGCCGCTTCACTCTGTTTCCGCCTGAACAGGTCGCCAACCTTTATATGTCGCCAGTCGAAACAGCGCCCTGCGGAACACCGATCAGCATGGTGCGGCTGGACGCGCCCGATTTCCAGAAGCACCCGCGTTTCGAGGAGGCGCTGACCCACGCGGTCTATGCCGATCTGGAACCGGGCGATGCAATTTTCATCCCGTATATGTGGTGGCATCAGGTGCAGGCGAGCGGTCCGCTCAACATGCTCGTGAACTATTGGTGGAACGAGTATGATGATTTCGGTTCGCCGATGTATGCCATGCTTCATTCCGTGGTGACCATGCGCGATATGCCCCCGGCAATGCGCTCTGCGTGGAAAGCGATGTTCGATCATTTCGTGTTCGGCGGCGATGGCCATGGCGGCGCGAAATCCATGGACCATATGCCGCTACAAACGCGCGGCGGATTGGGCCCGATCTCGCCCAACATGCGCCGTAATTTGTGGCACGGAATTGCATCCGGAGTCGCCCCGCACCTGGCCCCGGATGGCGGTCCGAACAACAACCCCGAGCAGAAATAGGAATTACCCTATGAAACGTACTCTGATGTTCAAATCCTTGATCGCTTCTGTCCTTGCGCTGTCAGGATGCGCGCAAAGCGGTCAAGCCAACAGTACCGCGCATAAGGTCGAGCAGGGCACGGTCGGGTCAACGGTACATACACCCGGGGAAAAGGGCGGATGGTCGCTGGCATGGTCGGATGAGTTTGGAGGCAGTCAGGTCGATACTGACAAATGGGCCTATGACGTCGATTGCTGGGGCGGGGGTAACGAAGAACGCCAATGCTACACCGATCACGAAAAGAACTCCTCCATCCGTGACGGCAAGCTTGTGATTACGGCCCGCCAGGACGAAACGACCGGCCCGGCATTTCCGCCCACCATGCGCAGGACGGCGAGCGAGCGCGATGCGGTTGCGACAAAGCCCTACACTTCGGCCCGGATGGTTACCCGCGGCAAGGCAGCCTGGAAATATGGCTGGATCGAAATTCGGGCAAAGCTGCCACAGGGGCAAGGCGTCTGGCCCGCCATTTGGATGCTCCCGGAGGAAAAATCCTACGGAGAATGGGCGGCGTCGGGCGAGATCGATATTCTCGAAGCGGTCAATCTGGGCGTGGAGTGTGAGAAGTGCCTCGGCGGACGCGAGAACACGATCCTTGGAACACTCCATTTCGGCGGGCAATGGCCGGACAATAAATTCGACAGCACCGAAATAGCACAGCCCGGGTCGCTCGATGAATTTCATACCTACAGCGTGGTTTGGAATGAGGGAAAAATTACATGGCTCATCGATGGGCGGATATTTGCAGTCAAGACCGCCGCCGATTGGTCGAGCAGCGGATCAAGCGGGGTCAACGCTCCGTTTGATAAGCCATTCCATTTGATCCTGAACCTTGCGATTGGCGGGGGATTGGCGGAAGGGCGCGGCCTGGGCGGCGTTTCATCCGAAGACTTCCCCAAGGAATTTGAAATTGACTGGGTCCGAATTTGGCAATGTGATGCCGATGTTGCTAGGGGCGCTGGCTGTCAGCTTGGAGAAAATAAGTAGAGTATGGCGCGTGTTCGGCAGGCGGTAACAATCAAGCACGTTGCGGCTGATGCGGGGGTCTCCCTGCAAACGGTGAGCCGTGTCATCAATGATGAACCCAACGTCCGCCCACAGATGCAGGAACGGGTTCAGGCTTCGATCGACAAACTTGGCTATGTCCCGTCCATCGCCGCCCAGCGGATGAGCGGGTCGCGGTCCTATATGATCATGGCGCTTAATGACCGGGAGCGGACCATTTCAGATTGGCGCGCCCGGCAAGGGGGCGACTGGGTTGATCAGATGTTGCTTGGCGGAATGCTGACCTGCGCCGAACATGGTTACAGGATAATCGTGGAGCTGGTCCACACCCATAGTGACAATGCCCGGCGCGAACTTGGGGCGGCCATCGCTGTGCTTAAGCCTGACGGAGTAATCCTATGTCGCCGCATTCCGATAAAGACCGGATCACCAAGTTATTGGAAGAGCGCTGGATCTGCTTCACCCGTGTCGGGTCGCGTAGAGTTAATGACGGGATGGCAGTAAGAATGGATGATCAACGCTCCGCCAGAAAGGCGACTGGACATTTTCTGGAACTGGGCCATAGCAAAATCGCGATGATTGCCGACTCTGACGAATATGTTTTGAGCCAATGGCGGATTGATGGTTGGCGCTCTGCA
>JBBKWK010000189.1:0-11844 GCA_037968915.1 Pontixanthobacter sp. | reverse complement strand
CCGGATCTGGAAGAAGCCCACGCCTGGGCGATGATGGGTATGAATGTATTTTTGGGCCTGCGCTACGGCGTGTGGTCAAACGACCGGTCGCCCGACGAAGTTGCCGCAATCGCGCGCTCCATTCTTGAGCACGGGATCGCCAGCCCTAAAAAGTGAGATCTATTTGCTAGGCGGTGCTTCCAAGGCGGCCAGCAGCCCTTTGATCCGCTTGGCATTCTCCCCCAAGTCGCTAGTTCCGACCCGCGATGTCGAGCGAAAATCCACTGCACTGCCGCCTTCTGTAGGGGTAATCCGCGCCACCACATCGTCCTTGAACCCGTATAGGAATGTCTCGGCCACGCCTTCGACAGTGCCCCCTTCAGCGCGCACATCAGAGAACCCGGCCTTGGACATAGCATCGGCAACCATTATCGTTGCAGCATCGGGGCTTACCGGCAAAACAGCTGTTTTGAGATCGGGATAGCCGTCGGCGATAAGGTCAGCCTTGGTCTTGTTCGCGATTTCGGCAAAGCGCTCGCCCTGATACATTTCGGACTCGCTCAGCGGCGTTTGAAAATCTGTGATCGGATTGGCATCCAACGAATCGCGCAGGGCCAGCGTTTCCGCCGAATAGATAGGCGGATTGGCAGTGTTGGTGGTCACATCATGGATCGGCGGGACACTTTCACCCGTCGTCTTGGTTGCGCCCAACGCGCCAAAGAATACCGCCGGAATTGCCAGAGCGACCAGCGCCTTGAACCAGCCGCTGCGCGGCGCCTTGAGCAAAGTCCAGACCAACGCAATCACCGCGGTCAAGGCAGTCAACCCGATAAGATACAAACCCCATGAAAAGGTCATCGTCATCAGACCGACTTTCCAGTCGATCAAACCAAATTTGGGCCCGAATGCTGCCACCGCGAACCATGCGACAAGCGCGAGTGAGAGATAAAGCGCGAAGCTGGCGAATTTGGCGGATTTTCTGGCTGGTTTTGTCATGCGCAGCCTGATGCACCAGTGCCGGACGCAGGGCAAGAGGCCGCTGGGTACCAGCGAGCAGTCAATAAGAGCCTGATTCCGCCTCGACCAGGGGTTGCGGATTGTTCGGCACCAAAATCAAGACATTCTCCTCTACCCGCCATGATTTAAGGCGGGAGAGCAAATTCATCCCGATCACATTGGTTTCGCCCAGATTAGGCGCCATCACCGCGTCCAGACCGCGCGCCGCAACATTGCCAAAACGCAATTCGTCGATGGTCGTGACTTGCGCGGAAATCGAGCCATTGGCGGTGCTGAGCCGGATAGGAATTCCGCCCCTGCGCGGCTCCAGCCCGGCGCGGTTCGCGACACTGTCCGACACTGCGGTCAAGGTCGCGCCGGTGTCGATCATGAAGGAAACCGGCACTCCGTTAACCTCTGCGCGCAACCAGAAGTGGCCGTCGGGTGCCATCGGAATACGGGTTTCTCCGCCCTCCACCACCTGTTGCGGCATACCCATTTCAGGCAGCGCGAAATCCATCCGCGAATCGAACCGCGATAATTGCAACACGACCGTGACCAGAATTGCTGCGAGCGCCACGGTGCTGGCAGTACTGACCAAACGGCCCAGCGGTATCTGGCGGCGGACCATCAACGCGCCAAACCAGCCGCCCAGCAGCGCCGCGATTACGGCTACCAACAATCCCGAGCGGGGAATTTCAGCGATCACCGCCGTCAATGCGTTCCAGATATCAGCCAGCGTCATAGCGGCACCATAGGGCGGCGAACACTACTGGTCCATGAACCGGAATTACAGATCATGCGCGATCAATTCTGCCAGAGCCATGCCAGACAGAAATGCGTCTTCCACCCGTGGCCCCGCCAGCCAGTCACCTGCTGCGCCCAACGCATTCACGTGGTCCCATACCGCCAGACCACCGAAACCCCGCTTGGCAGGCAGGGAAACCCGCGCATACCGCCAGCGATGTGCCGAAGAATGTATGGGCTCGACCGGCGCAATCCCGGCCTGATCAAAGAAATTCGCCAGCAACAACGGGCAGATTTCATCGGGCGCCTGCTCGAGCACGTCATGCGAATATTCTGGCGAGCCGTGGATTACCCAGCTTTCCAATCCCTCGCGCCCCGGCTTCGATCCATTGCGCGCGGCCCAGCGCATCGGAGCGTGTTCATCGCGCAATACGTCCGATGCGATGTCCAGAGGCTCAGCGAACAGCGCCATCACTGCCCAACAAGGATCGGATTTGGTCGCGGCTGCATGCCTGGCAATTTCCGGCATCACCTCGACCAACAGGACGGCGGCCTGTTCAGCAGGTATCGCAACGATCAGACGAGTAAAGTCATACGCCTCATCGCCCACGATCACTCGCCAGCAGTCACCAATTCGGGAGATGCTGTCCGCCCGCATGCCCCAGCGAACGTCGAGTGTTTCGGCCATGTGGCGCAGCGGCGCGTTCATCCCCGGAATTCCCACCAATGCCTTGGCGCCTGCCGCAGGCCACGGGGCAATCACGCCCTGCCGGTGCCATTCCTGACAGATCGAATTGAAGGCGGGATCGCGCGCGGTGAAATATTGCGCGCCGTGGTCGAAGCGCACTTGCCTATCAGCTACATCAGCGCGCCGAGTGGCCATACGCCCGCCTGGGCCGCGTCCCTTGTCAAACACGGTGCTGGCAATGCCGCGTCTGGCCAGTTCAGTCGCGCAGGCAAGACCTGCCATGCCGCCGCCGATAATGCCGACACCCGCAATTGGGGTCACGGCGCGCTTCGAGGGATACTGGCTTCGGCCAAGATCAGGGAGAACCGCCCAGCTTTATCGGTCCAGCGATGCACCGGCGTCCAGCCACCCGCCAGCAGCAAGGTCGCAGAACTTCGCTGGTCGAATTTATGGCTGTTCTCTGTGTGGATTGTCTCTTCCTTGGACATGGAGAAACGCTGTCCGGCAATCTCGAATTCAATGTCCGACTTGGCTTCCAGATGCATTTCAATCCGGGCAAAATCATCATTCCAGCGGGCAACATGCCGCAGGTCAGCTACCGGAATCATACCATCTAATTCGCGGTTTATCCGCCGGGCCAGATTGAGGTTGAATTCCGCAGTGACACCCGCGGCATCGTCATAAGCAGCCTCCAGCACCTTGTGGTCCTTGATCAAATCCATCCCGATCAGCAACCGGGCGCTCTCGCCCAGCGTCTCGCGCATGGTCCGCAGCAAATCGACCGCTGTGCGCGCGACCATATTGCCGATGGTCGAGCCAGGGAAGAAACCGAGCTTCGGCAGGTTTGCAACCGCATCCGGAAGGACCACCTTGCGCATAAAATCCGCTTCCACCGGATACACCGGCAAGTTCGGGAATTTCACCGCCAGATCGGCTGCCGCCGCGCGTAGAAAGTCGCCTGAAATATCAAGCGGCACATAAGCTGCCGGGTCGATTGACCGCAGCAGCAGCGGGGTTTTGACCGAACTGCCCGAACCGAATTCGACCACAGCGCGGCCCGGCCCGATCAGCTCTGCAAATTCCTTACCGCGCTGCTCAAGAATCTCTGTTTCGGCGCGCGTCGGATAGTATTCGGGAATCTTGGTGATATCCTCGAACAATTGCGATCCGGCATCATCATACAGCCAGCGGGCAGGAATCGCTTTTTGCCCTTCAGACAGACCCTCAAGCACGTCGGCACGGAAAGCGCGATCGATCCCGTCGTCGTCGCGGTCAACGAGCTGAAGTCCGGTGCCGGTTGTCATCAAATATCCTTTGCCAGCCGCAGGCCGGTAAATTGCCACCGCTTATGCGGATAGAAGAAATTGCGATAGGTTCGGCGCGAATGCCCACGAGCGGTAGCGCAACTTGCGCCTTTCAGTACGGATTGGCCGGACATGAATTTGCCATTGTATTCGCCGACTGCGCCCTCTGCTGCCTGAAAACGGGGATAGGGCAGATAGGCACTGCGAGTGAACTGCCAGCAATCACCGAACAGGTCGGCGGTACCGCGCGGTAGAGGCGCGGATGCCGTGTCCAGCTGGTTCCCCGCTAATGGGTCACAATCCTGCGCCGCAACTTCCCACTCAAACTCCGTCGGCAGCCGTGCGCCAGCCCAGGTGGCAAAGGCATCCGCCTCGTAATAGGAGATATGGGTTACCGGGGTATGCGGATCACGGGCCTGCCAGCCTGTATGGGTAAAGTGGTCGCTCCCGTGCCAGTAAAGCGGCGCGGAAATCTGTTCGTTCTGTACCCAGGCCCAACCATCCGACAGCCACAGTCCAGCGTTGAGATAGCCGCCATCAGCGGCGAATTCATCCCATTCACCATTGGTCACCAGCCGATTTGCCAGAGCAAAGGGTTCCAGCAAGATGCGGTGCTGCGGTCCTTCATTGTCAAATGCAAAATCTGGACCGGTGGCAGAGTCGTGCCCAACTTTGGCAATACCGCCCGGGTGATTGTGCCAGCCCATTGGCGCGGCCACTTGATTTGGATGTGGCGTACCTTCGAACATCGCCGCACCAAGCGGGTTTTGGAACAGCGCATGCTTGATATCGGTTAACAACAATTCCTGGTGCTGCTGCTCATGCGAGATGCCCAGCCTCACCAGTGGGGTCAGCTCGGGATCAGCCAATAGAGGCGTCATGGCGTCATCAACATGGGCGCGCCATTCGAGGATTTGGTCCACTGTAGGCCGCGACAGCATGCCGCGCGAAAAGCGGGCAATCCGCGCACCTTCCGCCTCGTAATAGGAATTGAACAGGAACGGCCAACTCTCGTTAAACAGTCGGTAGTCCGCACCGTGATCTCGCAGCAGGAACGTTTCAAAGAACCAGTTCGGATGCGCCAAATGCCACTTTGCAGGGGAGGCGTCTTCCATTGATTGCAGGGTTGCGTCAGCTTCCGATAACGGAGCGACCAAAGCCTGCGTCAGCGCGCGGGTCTTGCGGAATTCTTGCGTTAGAGCCGCAATATCATCCTGGTCGCCCGAATGATCGGACGATGTGGGTGTCGAGACAGCCGTCTCGGCCATAATGTTTCCTTCACTCGCGGCCGGTGCTGCGGCAGTATGGCCCACGAAGCGGGCTTTTTAAAGAACTGCCAGACATTATTTATCTGACTGTTGTATTACGCTGCCATACGCACCTGGTTCCGCCCGGCCCGTTTGGCCCCGTACAGTGCAGCGTCTGCGCCCGCGAATAGGGAGAGACCCGTGTCACCCGCTATCCAGGTGGCATGACCTGCACTCGCCGTGATCGGAGGTATTCCGTCCAACCCGCTACCGGCCGCAATCGCCCGGCGGAGGCGTATCGCTGCATTGCTGGCTATTTCCGCGCAGGCATCAGGCAGTAGCCAGACGAATTCATCTCCGCCGACCCGCCCGACCACATCGCCGTCCCGGACATGCTCCAAGGTGATTTCGGCAATCCGCTGCAACACCTTGTCGCCCGCCTGATGGCCAAAGGTATCGTTGACAGTTTTGAAGTGATCCAGATCGAATACGATCAGCGATAGATTTCGGTCCCGCTCTTCGAAATGCTGACGACAAATCATGATTTGACGGTCGATTTCGGCCATCATCCGGCGGCGATTGGCGAGGCCTGTCAGAGGATCGGTTAACGCCAGTTCCAGCGCCGCGCTTTTTTCTTCTGCCAATTTCATGGTCTGTTGGTATTCATCGGTCACATCGGTGACGACCGCATCGACAAAGCGCAAATTGGTCTGCCCATCGAAAGTGTTCATTGCATCCATCCGCAGCAACCGTTCGGCGCGATCAGGCCGAATAATATCGTATTCGATGCGAAAACTTTCCCTGGTCTCGGCGTGCTCCTGCAAGGTTTGCCGCAAGAAATCGCCGCCGTCCCGGTCGAGTTCACGGCGTAATTCCTGATCCGGCGTGATGATGGTATCCAGCCCGTAAATTCGGCACATCTGGGCCGACCAATGCTGGGTATTGCGCACCGGGTCAAAATGCCAATGGCCCATCCGGGCGATGTTTTCAATTCGGTCCAAAACGGCGTGCTGCTGCGCCAGCTTGGACCGCTCCGCTCTCAACATCGCACCAAGCCATAGCGCCGCTGGCACTGCAATCGACAGCAGGCAAAGCATAATCATCTCAAACGTAGGCGGGATTTCCACGGGCAACCTTCACTCCTCCGCCAATCGCCTTAATGGCAATGCTTTAGAGCGCGGCAATCAGCCGATTACGGAATTCTACCTATTTTGAAACAAGCAGGATTTACGCGGCGTTGACCTGTCGTTCGGTCACTTCCAGATTGAGCATTTCCGCAAGCAAGAAAGCCAATTCCAGCGATTGCGCCGCATTCAGGCGGGGATCGCAATGGGTGTGATACCGGTCGCCCAGCCGCGCATCGGTAATCGCCACCGCGCCGCCCGTGCATTCCGTTACATCCTGTCCGGTCATTTCAATATGGATGCCGCCAGCATGAGTGCCTTCGGCGCGGTGAACCGCGAAGAAGGCCTTCACTTCGCTCAATATCCGGTCGAACGGGCGAGTTTTGTACCCGCTATCCGCCTTCACGACATTGCCGTGCATCGGATCGCAGCTCCACACCACGGCGTGGCCTTCGCGCTGGATTGCACGAACCAACGGCGGCAGACCAGCCTCTACCTTGTCATGGCCAAACCGGCTGATCAGCGTGATCCGGCCGGCTTCGCGCGCCGGGTTCAGCGTATCAAGCAGCCGCACCAGAGCATCGGGTTCCATGCTGGGTCCGCATTTCATCCCCAGCGGATTGCCAATTCCGCGCGCGAATTCGATATGGGCACTTCCCTCGAAGCGCGTACGGTCACCGATCCACACCATATGGGCGCTGGTATCGTACCAGTCACCGGTCAGCGAATCCTGCCGCGCCATCGCCTGTTCGTAAGGCAGCAGTAGCGCCTCGTGACTGGTGTAGAAACTGGTGCTCTGCAATTGCGGCACGGTCTGAGGATCAATCCCGCAGGCTTCCATGAAGTCCAGCGATTCGCCGATCCGGCCAGACAATTCTGCGAATTTATCCGCCCACGGGCTGCGTCCCATGAAATCGAGCGTCCATTGGTGGACCTGCCGCAAATTGGCATAGCCGCCGCCGGCAAAGGCACGCAGCAGGTTCAGCGTGGCCGCCGCCTGTGAATAGGCGCGAACCATGCGTTGGGGATCGTTGCGGCGCGTGACAGCATCGAATTCAATACCGTTGACGTTATCGCCGAAATAGCTCGGCAGAGTTAAATCGCCCTGGGTTTCAGTATCCGAGCTGCGCGGTTTGGCGAATTGCCCCGCCATGCGTCCGACCTTCACCACCGGCAATTTGCCAGCAAATGTCAGCACCACCGCCATCTGCAACAATACGCGGAAGGTATCGCGAATGTTGTTGGGATGGAATTCCGCGAAACTCTCCGCGCAATCGCCGCCCTGCAAAAGGAACGCCTTGCCCGCAGACACATCGGCCAGATCGGCCTTCAGCGCGCGCGCTTCACCGGCAAATACCAGTGGCGGATAATTGGAAAGTGTCGCCTCTGCTGCTGCCAGTTCGGCGGCATCTTCATAGACGGGCAAATGCCGCGCCTCATGCGATTTCCAGCTATCGGGGGTCCAGGTCTGTGCCAATTTGTCAGTCTTTCATTTACGTGTGTGCGATGTGCATCCGGGCGCGCTCTTAGGCGCAAAAATGTGCGCGCGCTACCCAAAGGGAAAACCGCGGCCCGTGCAAACAGCTTAATCTTGGCCGCGCTAAAGCGTCCGCTTTGTCCTCAACAGTTTTACCGGCCAGTCATCACAGGACCGCTTGGCCCAGCGCGTGTGGCCAACTCCTGACCTTCGGGGATTACTGCGACACGGTAGCCCGGACGGCCAGCGAAATAGCGGCTGGCCAGCGCCTGCATCGCTGCGGGCGTCGTCTGGGTATAATCGCTCAGCAGGCTACGGATCTGGCCCAGCCGCTCAGGTTTTTGCGAGACACCTTCCACCTGAAACAACCAGAATGTGTTGCCAGTAGAAGCGCGGCTGATCAGTTGTTTCAGTGGTTCTGTTACCCGTTCCAGCTCGTCCGCCGTGACTGGTTCATTGACCAAATCCTGCGCGATGGCTTCAGCAGCAGCAAAGAAAGCTGGCACGTCTTGTGGCCGCAATTGCGCAATCGCACTGATCGCCCCGCCGCTATCGAGATCGACCGGCCAACGCGAACTGACCTGCGGCGCATAACTGGCCCCTGCCCGTTCGCGCATCGCTTCGATCAGGCGGTTGTTGAACAGGTCCGTGAGGATTTCCAACTGACGGGATTCGCGCAGATTGGTGTCCCCGCCGCCGCTGGGCCATGCGACCACCGCCGCCGCCTGATTGGCATCACCGCGGTGACGCAGCACGACCGGGTTCGCAATGGGTTCAGGGAATTCTGGCACCCGCGCAGCCACATCTGCCGCAATCGGCTGACGCGGCGGCAATGCCCCGAATGTTTTCGCGAGCGAAGCAACAGTGGCATCCCGGTCGAATTCACCAAAGATCAGTACTTCAATCGGGCCTTGCTTCAGAAGCGGTTCCCACACTTTGCGGAAACCTTCCGGTGTGGCCGCCTCCATCGCAGCAGGGTCGGGCGTCTTGAACCGTGCCTCTTGATTACGCAGCAGATAGTCGAGATCGCGGCCCAACACCCCGCCGGGGCTGGTCGCATATCCGTCATAGGCGAGCCGCGCCGCAGCCTTTGCGCGCAGCACCGGATTGGCATCCCAGCGCGGCATGCCCAGCTTGGCGGCGAACAGATATAGTTGGTCATTCAGATCGGCAGACCGGGTTTGCGCGCCGAAGGTAAAGACCCCGTCACCAATTCCGAAATCAAAACCCATCTTGCGGCCTGTGGAAATGCGGTCGAGTTCTTCCTGACCCAATTCACCCAGGCCCGATCCGACCAGCGCGGTTTGGCCCAAGGTGATGTAGGGTGCATCTTCCGGCCCAAAGCCGCGATAACCTGCGCCAACACGCACCTTCAGCGCGACCCGGCCCGGCTCGGCATCGTTGGACCACAGAATCGCGTTGACACCGTTATCGAACATCACTCGTTCAATCCCGAGCAGCCCTAGGCCGCCCTCCGCAACCACAGTGCCGGGTGTGCCGATGGGCGGCAGATCGGCAAAGGAAATGGTCTTCGCTTCCAACCGGGCGCTTGAATCGGCGATTGCCGGAGCGAGCATCGCGGTACGCACCGCGGCTACGTCCGCCTCGCCCGCAACGGGCGTCACATAGGTGGCGCGGATTACATCGCCGAGAAATAGATCGCGGGTATGTTGCAGCACGTTGGCAGGAGTGAATTGATCGCGCATACCATTGAAAACTTGCAGCACCGTTTCCGGCGCGGCAACCGCTTCGCGAATGTCCACTGCGCCGACAATGCTGTCTGCCAATTGCGCACCCGCCATGACGGATCGCTGCTCCACAGAACTGGCATAGGCCACTTCCTGTTCCGCCATCTCGCGGTCAATTTCTTCCTGCGTTGGCGGCGCGGAGACCGCATCGGCGATGACCCCGCGAACATCGGCGAGCGCGGCCTGCCAATCATTGGATAGCGGCGCAAAGCTGACGAAAGTCGCATCGGTGGAACGGCTGACATCGTCCTGCTGGACCTGAGCATACAGGTAGGAACCGCCCGCCCGCGCCTTGGATTCCAGCCGCCGATTAATGATCGACTGCGATAGATAATCAATCAGCAGGCCTTCGTTATACTCGATCGTATCATCCACTGCCCGCCAAGGACGCATGATTGAATAAGTCATGCTGCGCGGCAAATCTGCTTCGACCATAACGCCAACCTCGCCCACCGGATTGGCCGGATCAGCGCCAGCAGGCGGCAATGGATCGCCAAAATCGGGTGCAGGCGCAGCTTCGCCAGCGACTTTCCAATCAGCGAACCAATGTTCCACCAGCGACGCGAGTTGCTGCGCATCGGCATCACCCGCCACCACGATCACGGTATTTTCCGGGCGGTACCATCGGGTGTGAAACGCCTGCACACTCTCTGCTGTGGCACCAATCAGGGTTTCGTCAGTCCCGATAGGTAGCCGTTCTGCCAGTCTTTGTCCGGCGAACAGAACTTTGCGCGTTTCTTCCGCAACGCGCTGGCCCGCGCCGCCGCGTTCACGTTTCTCCGCCAGCACGATGGGAACTTCGGCGGCAAGGTTCTCGGGTGACAGGATCGGTTCACGGATCATCCCGGATAACAGCTTGAAGCTTTCCGCCAACGCGGCGGGTGTCGCATTTGGCAGATCGAGTTTATAGACCGTATGCGTCGGACTGGTTTCAGCATTCGTATCACTGCCAAACGTCGCGCCCAGTCGCTGCCAGGTTGGGATCGCTGCAGCTTGGCCCAGATATTTGCTTTCCCGGAAAGTCAGATGCTCCAGCAAATGCGCAAAGCCGCGCTCTGCGTCTTCCTCGTGCAGGGATCCTGCATCGATCCGGATACGAATGGATACCTGCCCAGGCGGAACGCCGTTGTTGCGGGTGGCATAGCGCAGCCCGTTGTCAATCTCGCCAAACTGCCATTCCTTGTCCTGGGGAACATCGCTGCCGCGGTAAATCCACGGGGTCTCCCCGCCGATCTGTAAATCGGCAGGCGCCGGCAATTGCGATGCCAGCACGGGAGGCTCTTCAATGGCCGTTTGTGCCGCGCTGTTAGGCGCGAACAGGGCGAGCGGGAGGAGAAGGGCAAGTTGCCGTGCGGCACGAGTGAGATCGATCATAACGCGAATATAGGGAGCCAAGTGCTGAAGGGATAGTGAATGAAGCAGCCTTTTTGTGCTGGTGGTTGCAGCAATCGGCAAAGATTGCCGGGCGGAAAGGAATATTGCCCTTGTCGCTGACCCTAGCGCCCCCTACATTCTGACTATGTTTATAGAGACAGAAACAACGCCCAACCCCGCCAGTCTGAAATTCCTGCCCGGACGGCTGGTAATGGTCGACGGAACCCGCGAATTTTCTTCGCCGGAGGCTGCCGAGGCATCTCCGCTGGCGGAGGCGATTTTTGACACCGGCGAGGTCGTCAATGTGTTTTTTGGCAGCGACTTTATCTCTGTCACGGTTGCACCGGGCGTGGATTGGTCTGCGCTAAAACCACAAGTCGTCGCCATTTTGCTCGATCATTTCGTTAGCGAAGCTCCGCTGTTTGTCGGCGGCAGCGCCAATGGCATTTCCATTCCCGCAGAAGACGAGATGGTGGTCGAAGACGATCCGGCCAATGCCGACATTGTCGCCCAGATCGGTGAATTGCTGGAAACCCGAATTCGCCCCGCTGTGGCCGGTGATGGCGGAGATATCGCCTATCGGGGGTTTAAGGACGGAGTAGTTTACCTGACCCTGCAAGGCGCCTGTTCCGGCTGCCCCTCTTCGACCGCAACATTAAAACACGGGATCGAAGGGCTGCTTAAACATTATATACCTGAAGTGACCGAAGTTCGGGCCGCCTAAGGAGATTGTTTCAGTGACCATCCAATTTCACGGCAAGCATTTGCCGGACGACGCGCTTGACCAGATTTTCCGTGAAGCTCGGACATGCAATGGCTGGCTCAACAAACCCGTATCTGACGAGCAATTGCACGCTATCTGGGACCTGATGAAGATGGCCCCGACTTCGGCCAATATGCTGCCAGCGCGGATTGTCTGGGTTAAATCGGACGACGCTAAGGCAACACTGGTGGAAACCGCGTCAGACGGAAACAAAGACAAAATCAAAGCTGCTCCGGTCACCGCAATTATAGGCATGGACCTCGACTTTCATGAACAACTGCCATGGCTGTTCCCCCATGCCGACGCTAAGAGCTGGTTCGAGGGCGACGAAGATGGCCGCGAAGAAGCGGCAATGCGCAATTCTTCCATGCAAGGCGGTTATTTCATTATCGCAGCG
>JBBKWK010000188.1:0-7423 GCA_037968915.1 Pontixanthobacter sp. | reverse complement strand
TAAGTATGATTCCCGCTACCGCATTTTCGTTCAATTGTATTGCAGGTCGCCGCCGCAGCTTATCGTGCGCGCTGAACATGGGTAGTCCGGCGCGCACGACGCGACCCGAAGGGCTTCGTGCGCCCTCCAGAACGCGTGATTTAGCAGCGTTCATTATGCCGGCATGTCCCCTACTTATGTGGCAGGATTAAGCAGGAGCAAGGCCTATTGCCATGTTGTCGATAAGGCGTGTGCCGCCGATGCGGGCAGCGACCAGCAAGCGGCCCGAAAGGTTACCCAGGCTTTCTAACCGTTGGAGGCTGTCTGCGTCTGCCAATTCTGCATAATCGACCGCAGTAAAGCCTGCACCGAGCAGCTTACCCTCCAGTTCGGCAAGAGTGGATCGGACATCGTCTCCCGCTTCGATCCGGACAATTGATTCCTGCATGACAAGCGGCAGAGTTGCAGCTGCGGCGCGATTTTCGGGGGAGAGATAGCGATTGCGGCTGCTCATCGCCAACCCATCAGCCTCGCGCAAGGTGGGGATGCCAATGATTCGTTCTACCGAGGGAAAGGTTAAATCAAGATCGCCGACCACGCGCCGAATCACCGCCAATTGTTGCCAGTCCTTTTCGCCGAAAAATGCCGTGTCGGGACGCACCTGATTGAACAATTTACACACCACGGTCGCAACGCCGTCAAAATGGCCAGGTCGATCTGCCCCGCAAAAATTCTCGCTTATGCCCCCAACGGAAATGTTGGTGGCAAAGCCACTGGGATACATTTCGTCCAGCGTTGGGGCCCACAGCATATCAACCCCCTCCCCAGCCAACAGGGCGGCATCTGCTTCCAGCTGGCGAGGATAGGCATCCAGATCCTCGTTCGGGCCGAACTGAGTCGGATTGACGAAAATCGAAACGCAGACATGGTCCGCCCTGGCTTGCGCCTGCCGTACGAGACTCAAATGGCCTTCATGCAAGGCGCCCATTGTTGGGACCAATGCAATCGTGTTGCCATGCTGCCTCAAGACCGAGACGGCTTTTCTCAACATATCCAGACTGGTGATGGTTTGCACGGGGCGGGCCCCTCCGATAAGAGAATAGACCACGCCACCTAGCCTTGGGCGGGGTGGAAAAACAATGCGTCAAGCAAAGCGCAAAGCCAATGGGCAATACATTCCATGCCCAGCCAAAAGGACCATGCTCCACCGTGCCCGATAAAGTTCCACACCGGATTACATTTGCGAATGAGAAAGGCGGCACCGGCAAATCGACCACCGCCGTTCATGTCGCGGTCGCGTTGGCCTATCGCGGGGCGAAGGTTGCCGCGCTGGACTTGGACCCGCGCCAGCGGACATTCGCTCGCTATTTCGAAAATCGCGGGGAGACCGAAACGCGCCGGGGCATTACCTTGCCGGGCGCAAATGTTGAAACCTTTACCGGTAGCAGCGTCGAAGAATTCGAAGATTGCGCACTCCGGCTGGGCGAAGGAGCGGATTTCCTGATCGTTGACACGCCGGGCCGGGATGACCCGTTCGCCCGCCACGCCGCGACAGAGGCGGATACGCTGGTAACTCCGCTCAACGACAGTTTCGTGGATTTCGATTTGATCGGGCAGGTGGATGCTGAGACGTTCAAGGTTCGCCGGCTCAGCTTCTATGCCGAATTGATCTGGGAAACCCGCAAGGCAAGGGCGCTTTCGCGTCGGCAGGAAATTGACTGGGTGGTAGTGCGCAATCGGACCGGCCATGTGGAAGCGCGCAATATGCATAGAATTGAAAAGGCGTTGAAGGAATTATCCAAACGCGCAGGTTTTCGGGTAGCCAAGGGCTTGTCTGAACGGGTGATCTACCGCGAATTGTTCCCTTCCGGGCTGACCTTGCTTGATAAGGGGCACTTGGGTGAATTGGGCACCAGCCACATCGTCGCAAGGCAGGAAATGCGTTCACTTCTAGCAGGGCTCAATCTTCCGCAGGTTAATTTCGCAGCAGATGATGAACTGTCTCCCGTATCGAACAGACTATTCAGCAAGAAAGCCGCCGCCGCATGATCCGGTTGCTGGTAATTGCTGCCGTGATCGGGATCGGGTGCAAGCTGGTTTTTGGCCGCTGGCCATGGGAATTCGCCGTGGGCAAAAGCACCCGTCAGCAGGCGCTGTTCCGTGCGCGGAAATTGCTCGGCGTTTCCTCCAGCGCCTCGCGCGAGCAGGTGATGGACGCCCATAAGCGCCTGATCGCAATGGTCCATCCAGACCGCGGCGGCACCAATGCCCAGGTGCATGACGCAAATGCTGCCCGTGACCTGTTGATCAATGAATTACCTGATCCAAGCTGAGGAATTGATATGAGCCACACTTTCGATCTGACCGTCCTCAGAGAATATGACATTCGCGGCATCATCGGAGAAACGCTGGGGCCGGATGATGCCCGTGCAATCGGCCGGGGATTTGCCACGCTGCTGCGCCGTGCAGGGGGCTCGCGCATCGCGGTTGGATATGATGGCCGGGTTAGCTCGCCAATATTGGCACATGCGCTGATCGAAGGCATCAACGCCAGCGGTTGCGATGTCGTCAATATCGGGATGAGCGCAACCCCGATGCTATATTATGCAGAAGCTTCAGCCGAAGATGTGGATGGCGGCATTGAGATAACAGGCAGCCACAACCCCGCCAATTACAATGGCTTCAAAATGGTATTTAAGGGGCGCCCGTTCTTTGGTGAGGATATCCAGACGATCGGCAAAATGGCTGCTGCAGGTGATTGGGATGACGGGACCGGCACGGTCGAAAAACGCGTCATCATGGAGGAATATATCGACCGCCTCCTGCTTGGCCTTGACGGAGTTGAGGCGGATGTCCTCGACGGTCTGAGGATCGGCTGGGATGCAGGGAACGGCGCAGCAGGTCCCGCTCTCGAAGCCCTCGCTGCGCGCCTTCCTGGCGAACATCATCTGCTGTATACTGACGTCGATGGTAATTTCCCCAATCATCATCCGGATCCTACTGTGGAGGCTAATCTGGAGGACCTGCGGGCTCTGGTCGCGGAGAAGAACCTCCACTTTGGAGTTGCTTTCGACGGCGATGGAGACCGGATCGGCGCCATTGACGGTCAGGGCCGGGTAATCTGGGGCGATCAATTGCTGATGATTTATGCCGAGGACCTGCTGAAGCGCATGCCCGGCGCGACTATCATAGCGGATGTGAAGGCTTCCCGGGCACTGTTCGACCAAATTTCGGCGCACGGCGGAAAGCCGCTGATGTGGAAAACCGGACACAGCCTGATTAAGTCCAAAATGAAGGAAACTGGTTCGCCTTTGGCCGGCGAAATGAGCGGCCACGTGTTTTTTGCCGATACATATTACGGTTATGATGATGCGCTGTATGCCGGAATTCGCCTGATCGCGGCATCGGCGCGGCTGGGTAAATCGGTCACCGAATTGCGTTCCGCCATGCCGGCAATGGTCAATACGCCCGAAATGCGCTTCCAGGTTGAGGAAAGCCGGAAGTTCGCCGCAATTGAGGAGGTCAAAGATCGGTTGTCCAAGACAGATGCAGTGGTCAATGGCACCGATGGTGTCAGGGTAACTAATGATGATGGCTGGTGGCTGCTCCGGGCCTCGAACACCCAGGATGTGCTTGTTGCCCGTGCAGAAAGCGAGACGGAAGCCGGGCTGGACCGGTTGATGGCGCAAATCGACCAACAATTAGCGGCCTCTGGCTTGGAACGCGGGCCGCAGGCTGGGCATTAAGGAGGGTCGCTGCAAACGACAGCGCCCTAAGGATGGAGCCAGTTGTGCCGGATAGCGGCGGATTTCTTGAACAAGTGATTTCGGGTGCCCGCTAAGTCGGTCTCCGATTCCGCGCCGGATGATGGTCTGGATGAGGGCGCCGCATTCTTGCCGCCCGAAATAAAGGACTGGTTCGCCGGTCGGGGATGGCGCATCCGCAGGCACCAGCAGGAAATGTTTGCCGCCAGTCAGGCGAAGCAGCATGCACTGCTGGTGGCTGACACTGGCGCGGGCAAAACCCTGGCGGGATTTTTACCGACACTGGCTGACTTTTGCTCCTCTCAAATGAATGGTGTTCTGCCGCCAGAGGGGTTGCACACGCTCTATGTCTCGCCCTTGAAGGCGCTGGCGCATGATGTGCAGCGCAATTTACTCGCCCCGGTCGAAGAAATGGGTCTGCCAGTAAAGATTGAAACCCGCAGCGGAGATACGCCTTCCGACCGGAAGAAACGCCAGCGCGGCAAGCCGCCGCATATCTTGCTGACAACGCCGGAATCCTTGTCGTTATTGCTGTCTTATCCTGACAGCTTCCAGATGTTCTCCGGCCTGAAGCGGATTGTGATCGACGAGGTGCATGCCTTCGCCACCGGAAAGCGCGGGGATTTGCTGGCCCTGAGCCTTAGCCGGTTGCAGGCCCTTGCGCCGGATTTGCAGCGCGTAGCTCTTTCCGCCACCGTTGCCCGGCCGGAGGAATTTCGCGGATGGCTGGCCCCATGGGGAGAAATCGACGCGGTAGAGCTGGTATTGGGTGAGGCTGGCGCGCCGCCCGAGGTTGAAATCCTGCTGCCGGAGCAGGAGCGCGTACCATGGGGCGGCCACGCAGCGATCTGGGCAATCCCTCAGCTCTATAATTTAATCCGGGCCAATCAGACGGCGCTGATATTCACCAACACACGGTTTCTGGCAGAGTTTATCTTCCAGCATCTGTGGGATGTGAATGAAGACAAATTGCCCATTGGAATTCACCATGGGTCCTTGTCAAAAGAGGCTCGGCGCAAGGTTGAAGGAGCCATGGCGCGGGGTGAATTGCGGGCATTGGTGGCGACAGCGAGTCTCGACCTGGGGGTCGATTGGGGCAACGTAGATCTGGTGGTCCAGATGGGCGCACCCAAGGGTTCATCGCGCCTACTTCAACGAATCGGCCGGGCCAATCACCGGCTCGATCAGCCTAGCCGGGCTATATTGGTCCCGGGCAATCGGTTCGAGTTTCTTGAGGCGACTGCCGCCAAGGAAGCGGTCGACGAAGGACAGCGGGATGGGGAGGATTTTCGCTCGGGAGGTCTGGATGTGCTGGCCCAGCACATTATGGGATGCGCCTGTGCTGGGCCGTTCGATGAAGCAGAATTGCTCGCGGAAGTGCGTTCATCACTAACCTACAGTTGGGTCGATAATACGATTTGGCAGCGGGCCCTGAGCTTCGTGGCGACGGGTGGGTATTCACTAAAAGCCTATGATCGGTTCAAGCGTATTACCCGTGACCGGGATGGCACATGGCGGCTTAGCCACCCGGAACTGGCGGCGCGCCACCGGTTGAACGCGGGCATTATCATCGACAGCGAAATGTTCGAGGTACGTTTTCGCAACGGACGGTCTCTTGGGAGGGTGGAGGAGAGCTTTGCCGCGAGCCTGTCCCCCGGCGATACGTTTGCATTTGCGGGAGTCAGCCTTGAAGTGGAGCGGGTGAAGGAAACCGAAGTTACTGTCCGGGCTTCCAAGAAATCGGCGATGATCCCGTCCTATGGCGGCGCGCGGATGCCGCTGACTACGCATCTGGCCGAGCGGGTCCGTGCTCTGCTTAGTGATCGGGCGGGATGGGGCCGGTTCCCTGATGATGTACGTGAGTGGTTGGAGGTGCAGGACTATCGTTCGGTCATGCCGGGCCCCGGCCAATTGGTGGTAGAAAGCTTCCCGCACTCTAAGCGTGAATATACAGTATTCTATACGTTCGAAGGGTGGAACGCCAACCAATCGTTGGGAATGCTCATCACCCGGCGAATGGAGGTGCTGGGGCTGCGGCCAGGCGGGTTTGTCGCGAATGATTATTCGCTGGCAGTGTGGGGCTTGAAACCGGTGTTGGACCCGCTGCCGTTACTGTCACCCGATATCCTAGGCGCTGAATTCGCCGAGTGGATCGAAGGTTCGCATTTGCTTCGACGGGCGTTTCGCGAGGTGGCGGTAATTGGCGGATTGGTGGAGCGGCAACAACCCGGAAAGCGCAAGAGCGGAAAGCAGGTAAGTTTTTCGACCGATCTGATTTTCGATGTGTTGCGCAAATATGAGCCCCAACACCTGTTGCTCGACGCGGCGTGGGCGGATGCGCGGACAAAGATGACTGATGTTGGGCGCTTGGGTTCATTGCTCGAGCGAGCGGGCGATCAGATGGTGCATGTCCAGCTTGACCGGGTCAGCCCGATGGCGGTGCCGATCATGGTAATGATCGGTCGCGAGATCGTGCCACATGGCGCGGTCGATGATGATTTATTGTTGGAAGCGGAGACCCTCGCCGATGTAGCGATGCGGATGAGCTCAAATCCGCGTGAGGGCGACTGACTGCCACTTGCGGCCTAGCTTGATTTGCCGAAAGTCCGGTGTTTCTCATTACCGACAAATCCGAAATTGGTAATACCGCTGGCCTTGATCGTGGCCAAGACTTTGGCTGACGCGGAGTAGCTTGCCTTCCCATCGGGTTCAAATTGCAATTCCGGCTCGACTTCCAGCAGCAGAGTATCTTTGAGCAAGCTGAACATCTGTCCTTCGCTCACCGCGCTGCCGTTCCAGTAGATATGGTTTTGCGCATCAATCACAATCTTGTTTTTCAGATTATTCAGGGGTGCATTAACCGGGGCGCCTGGCAGGTCGATGTCGACTGAATGGGTGGCAACCGGGATGGTGATGATGAACATGATCAGCAGCACCAGCATGACATCGATTAACGGAGTAGTGTTCATTTCGCCCATTGGCTGTGTGGCGTTTTGGGCTCCTGTAGATCCCAAAGACAATGCCGTCGTCAAACTCCCATTGCGGCTATTGGCAATGATATACCATTACGTTTGACGGTTTGTTCAGGGTGCGTTCGTTGTATGGTACCAGATCGAAGTTGATGACTTGGCTGCGGAATGTTCTGCGCAGGCTGCGCTAAAACGGTGAAGGTTGGATCACTGAGCCCCAATGATATTCATGCAACTGGCCAGGCTGCAGGCATAAAAAAGGGGCGGTTCACACCGCCCCTTTTCGAACTATTTGATAATTGCTGGTGCTTACGCTCCAGCTTTCCCGAATGACCGGTATTTTTCGTTTCCGACAAATCCGAACTTAGACACTCCGGAACCCTTGATAATGTTTAGCACTTGCGCCGATAGTTCATAGCTCGCCAGTGGCTCAGGCTCGAACTGTAATTCCGGTTCGACTTCGAATGCCAGAGTTTCCTGCAGATTGCGGACCAACTCGCTCTGATTGATCGTATCGCCATTCCACAGGATTTCATCGCCCTGCGTAAGCACGAGTTTGTTCTTGATCGGATCAACTTGATCAAGCGGCGGCGGTTCTGGGCTCGGTTGCGGTAGATCGATATCGACCGAGTGGGTGGCCACGGGGATGGTGATAATGAACATGATGAGGAGAACGAGCATGACGTCGATAAGCGGCGTCGTGTTCATTTC
>JBBKWK010000187.1:0-11041 GCA_037968915.1 Pontixanthobacter sp. | reverse complement strand
TCGATCTGGATCAGGTCGAACCAGCGGCGGAAATCGTCAAGCGCTTCTCTACCGGCGCGATGAGCTTCGGTTCGATCAGCCGCGAAGCGCATACGACGCTGGCCATCGCCATGAACCGTCTCGGTGCCCGTTCCAACACGGGCGAAGGCGGAGACGAAGTCGACCGGTTTACGCCGATGGATAATGGCGATTCGATGCTTTCGGCGATCAAGCAGGTCGCCAGCGGCCGGTTCGGCGTGACGACCGAATATCTGGTCAATGCCGACGATATCCAGATCAAGATGGCGCAGGGCGCGAAACCCGGCGAAGGCGGCCAGTTGCCCGGTCACAAGGTCGACAAAATAATCGGCGCGGTGCGCCATGCGACCCCGGGCGTGGGCCTGATCTCGCCCCCGCCGCATCATGATATTTACTCGATCGAAGACCTTGCGCAGCTGATTCACGATCTCAAGAACGTGAACACCGCCGCGCGCATTTCGGTCAAGCTGGTGTCAGAAGTCGGCGTCGGTACTGTGGCGGCGGGCGTCTCCAAAGCGCGGGCGGACCATGTCACTATCTCCGGATACGAGGGCGGCACCGGCGCGTCGCCGCTGACCAGCCTGACCCATGCCGGAAGCCCATGGGAAATCGGTCTTGCGGAAACGCAGCAGACTTTGCTGCTCAACGACCTGCGTAGCCGCATTGCGGTGCAGGTCGATGGCGGTTTGCGTACGGGACGCGACGTGGCGATTGGCGCATTGCTGGGCGCGGACGAGTTTGGTTTTGCCACTGCCCCGCTGATTGCAGCGGGCTGCATCATGATGCGCAAATGCCACCTCAACACCTGTCCGGTGGGCGTGGCGACGCAGGATCCCGAATTGCGCAAGCGGTTCACCGGCCTGCCCGACCATGTGATCAACTACTTCTTCTTCGTGGCCGAGGAATTGCGCGAAATCATGGCCGAAATGGGCTTTGCCACGATCGACGAGATGGTCGGCCGGGTGGACCGGATCGACATGCGCCGGGTCAAACGCCATTGGAAGGCGCAAGGTATCGATCTGACCCGCCTGCTGCATCAAGTGGAATTGCCGGAAAGCACGCCCATTCGCCATACGATGACGCAGGATCACGGATTGGAAGCGGCACTCGACAATGATTTGATCGCTGCCTGCCAAGGGGCGTTGGCCACCGGTGAGCCGGTTCAACTGAGCCGCGAAATTCGCAATGTAAACCGCACGGTCGGCGCGATGCTGTCCGGTGAAATCGCCAAGAAATACGGACATGCGGGCCTGAAGTCGGACACGATCCGGATCAATTTGAACGGCGTTGCCGGGCAAAGCTTCGGCGCGTGGCTCGCCCACGGCGTTACGTTGGATCTGACTGGCGACGCCAATGATTATGTCGGCAAGGGCCTGTCCGGTGGACGCATCATCGTGCGCCAGCCGGACGGTATCACCCGCGATCCGACACAGAACATCATTGTCGGCAACACCGTGCTATATGGCGCGATTGCGGGCGAAGCCTATTTCGGCGGTGTCGGCGGGGAACGCTTTGCAGTGCGCAATTCCGGCGCGATTGCGGTGGTCGAAGGTGCGGGCGATCATGCCTGCGAATATATGACCGGCGGCGTGGTGGCTGTGCTGGGCAAGACCGGGCGCAATTTCGCTGCGGGCATGTCCGGCGGCATCGCCTATGTCTATGACGAAGCAGGTAATTTTTCCGATCTGTGCAATCAGGCACAAGTTGATTTGTCGCCGATTTTAGCTCAGCCCGAGGCCGAAGACGGCACCGGCCGTCCGCAGCAGCGCGCGCGCAATGTGGCCGATGCCGGGATGGGCGATATGCTGCGGCATGACGCGGAACGGCTGAAAGTGCTGGTGGAACGCCACAAACTGCATACCGGCAGCGCGCGGGCCGCATACATCCTCGACAATTGGGATGAATGCTTGCCCAAATTCGTCAAGATCATGCCGCGCGATTATGCCGCCGCGCTCCGCCAACTGGAAGTTGAGCGGGACGAGGCAGCAAGTGTCGCAGCAGAATAGAAACTCAGGATTCAAGGGCGCATAGCATGGGCAAAGACACCGGTTTTCTGGAAATCGACCGTAAGGATCGTACCTATGCGGATCCGAAGGAGCGGCTGAAGCACTATAAGGAATTCGTCATCCCGCATGACAAGAGCGCGCTGAAACAGCAGGCCGCGCGCTGTATGGATTGCGGCATTCCTTATTGTCACAATGGTTGCCCGGTGAACAATATCATCCCGGACTGGAATGACCTTGTCTATCACGGCGATTGGCAAAACGCGCTTGAAGTGCTCCATTCGACCAACAATTTCCCCGAGTTCACCGGCCGCATCTGTCCCGCCCCGTGCGAGGCAAGTTGCACGCTGAACATCGTCGATTCGCCGGTGACGATCAAATCGATCGAATGTGCAATTGTCGATCGCGGGTGGGAAGAAGGCTGGATCAAGCCGCTGGTTCCAGCAAAGGAAACTGGCAAATCAGTCGCGGTCATCGGCTCAGGGCCGGCCGGAATGGCGTGCGCGCAGCAATTGGCGCGGGCTGGGCATACGGTCACCTTGTTTGAGAAGAATGACCGCATCGGCGGCTTGCTGCGTTACGGCATTCCTGATTTCAAAATGGAAAAGCATCTGATTAACCGCCGCGCGGTGCAGATGGAGGCCGAGGGCGTGACATTCCGCACATCAGCCGAAGTCGGCGTGGATATCTCCTTTAAAAGCCTGCAGGAAAATTTCGATGCAATCGTCCTGTCCGGCGGCGCGGAAGAAGCCCGTCCGCTAGAAATTCCCGGAGCGGAGCTTGCCGGAGTGCGGCTGGCAATGGAATTCCTGACCCAGCAGAACAAGCGCAATGCTGGCGACGATGAATTGCGCGCCGCGCCTCGCGGTTCGCTGACCGCCACCGGTAAACACGTGATTGTAATTGGCGGCGGCGATACCGGCTCTGACTGCGTCGGCACTTCCAACCGGCAGGGCGCCGCCAGCGTAACCCAGCTGGAAATCATGCCGCAACCGCCCGAACACGAAGACAAGGCGTTGACCTGGCCCGACTGGCCGCTGAAAATGCGGACCTCCTCCAGCCATGAAGAAGGCGTGGACCGTGACTGGTCGGTCATGGCCAAACGGGTAATTGGCGAAGACGGCGACATTACCGGCCTCGAATGCGTGCGCTTGTCATGGGATGGCGGCAAGATGCAGGAAGTAGAAGGCAGCAGCTTCGTACTGCCCGCCGATCTGATCCTGCTCGCAATGGGCTTTGCCGGCCCGAAAAAGCACGGACTTCTCGACCGCGCAGGTGTTGAATTGACCGACCGCGGCGCAGTTGCCGCCAATACGGACGATTACGCCACCAGCGAACCCGGCGTGTTCGTCTGCGGCGACATGCGACGCGGCCAAAGCCTGGTTGTCTGGGCGATCCGCGAAGGGCGCCAGGCAGCGCGCAGCGTGGACATGGCCCTGATGGGCGCAAGCGAGTTGCCGCGTTAACTCTCGCTGGAAATGTACCCAGTCTTACGCATCATTGCTCGGACGTATCAGACAGGGGTATAAGCAGTTTTTCTGCTTCAATTGTCCGGCTGAGCGAGATCACATGATCCACGCCTTCGATGGTGATGGCCAGCGTTCCCTGCTCGGTCACTTTGATAAAGCCTTTGGATTTGAGATACCAAACATGAAATTCGAAATTGTCGTCCGAACTGTCTAACATCTGTTGGACATAATATCCGATGACGCCGGGATCATCTGCATGCTCCCTTCTGCGCTTATATAGATAGAACAGGATTCTTTGGTGCGCTTCCGCGTCTATTATCGCAGATTTTTCGTCAATTGTGATTTTTTCGTTCTTGGGAAATTTGTCAAAGCCATTCGTCTTTTTACGGCAGAATTCTTCATCATATTTGGATCGCTGATCGGGGTCTCTGAGGACTCTGTATGCCTCAATGACCGCTTGAAATTTCGTGACATCAGCGGTTTCAAGATGATCGGGATGATACATATGCGCTAAATGGCGATATGCCTTCTCCAGCATCTTGGCGTCACAAGTCGGATTCACTTGTAGAAGAGAGTAGTAGTCGAAAAATTCCTGTCCGTTGTCCATTACCAATACTCCACCGGACTTGATCGATTTGTCATGTTACGATCGCTCTAAGTAGATATCCCGGTAAAATCTAACCGCTAATGTAAAGCGAAATTGCCATTTTCGAGAACAAAAAATACAATTCCGCCAAGAAAAGCCACTCTGTAGTGACACTTGACAATAATCGTTGTCAAAGAAAATTTTCTTTCTGTGTATTGACTTATCGTCAGCCTAACCGCTTTCGGCGTGTGAGCCGCGAAGGGACGTTGGCCCCTTGATTGTTAAAGGCAACTACTGCGCTGCACAGCCGACACAGGTTGCAACACTCGGATCATGCTCCAGCCGCTTGGCCGCGATTTCTTCGCCGCAGGTGAGACAATAGCCCCAGTCGCCTTGGTCGAGACGGTGAAGCGCGGCGGCAATCCGACTGCGTTCGGACTGGCGGCGTTTTTCGGCAGCAAGAGCCATTTGCTGCTGCTGCATTGCGTCCATTCGGCTGAGCCGCCCGACACTGTCCTGCTGCAAGGTCACCGGACCGCGCGCTTCTGCGCTTAGCCGGTCTTCCTCCGCCAGTTCAGCGCGCCGGGTGAGTAACTTCGTTCGAGCTTCCTCTTGGGTCATGCACCAGTTTACCAATCAATCGCCCCGCGTCCATTTGCTTCGAGAAACGCATTCGCCTGACTGAACGGCTTTGAATCAAGGAAGCCGCGATACGCAGATAGCGGGCTGGGGTGGGCCGATTTCAGCACCAGATGGCGGCTGGCATTTGCAAGTTCTGGGATGCGTGCCGCCTTGGTCTGCGCGTGGCTACCCCACAGGATAAATACGCTGGGTTCGGCGCGCGCCGCGACCGCTGCCACGGCGGTATCGGTGATCGCTTCCCAGCCGCGCTTTGCATGGCTGCCCGCCTGCCCTGCCTCCACCGTCAGCGAATTGTTGAGCAGCAACACGCCTTGCCGCGCCCAATGTTCCAGATTGCCATGTGCGGGCCGCCCGGTTCCGAGGTCGCTGGCCAATTCCTTGTAGATGTTGGCCAGTGACGGCGGCATTTTCACGCCCTCGGGTACCGAGAAAGCCAGGCCATGCGCTTGCCCCGGCCCGTGATAGGGATCCTGTCCCAAAATCACGACTTTGACAGCATCCAGCGGGGTCAGTTCCAGCGCCCTCAGCCGCATGCCGCGCGGCGGGTAGACCAGCGCGCCGTCCGCTTCCTCGGATTGAAGTCTAACTCCCAGCTTGCGGGCCTCCGGCGTGGCAAATGTATCTACCAATGCAGCACGCCAGCTTGCAGGGATCTGTTCATCAATCATGGCGTTGGCATACCTCTCTTATCGCCGCTTCGCCAGCAAGCTCTTCCCCTCTTTCCCCAATCGGCCTAAGGCACCCCGCATGGCAGTTTATTTTCACGAAGAAGACCTTCCCGATGGCGTCCTTGCGCCCGGCCCCGTTGCAGTCGACACCGAAACCATGGGGCTGATCACGCCGCGGGACCGGCTATGTCTGTTGCAGATCAGCGATGGCGGGGGCGATGAACATCTGGTGCGCTTCAAAGTTGGCAGCACTTACGATGCGCCCAATCTGAAGGCCGTGCTGGCCGATCCGGCGCGGGTTAAGCTGTACCATTTTGCCCGGTTCGACCTGGCGGCGATCGAGCATTATCTCGGCGTCGAGGCATCGCCGGTGTTTTGCACCAAGATCGCCAGCAAGATGACGCGGACCTATACCGACCGGCATGGCCTCAAAAATCTGGTCATGGAATTGCTCGGCGGGGAAATTTCCAAGCAACAGCAAAGTTCTGACTGGGGCGCGGACGAAATTAACGAAGCGCAGCGCGATTACGCCGCGTCCGACGTGCGGTTCCTGCACCGGCTCAAGGACATCCTCGACGTTCGGCTGGAGCGCGAAGGGCGCACCGCCATGGCGCAGGCCTGTTTCGACTTCCTGCCCACGCGTGCCCGGCTCGATCTGGCCGGTTGGGCAGAACACGACATCTTCAGCCATATGTAATCGGGCGTGGGTTAGAGCAGTAGCATGAGTGCCAGAATTGAAACCAGCGAAGCAACGCAATTGCGCAACCGGCGCCAGGGCTTTGCCGCGCCCGGCGGATCGCATGACAAATTGGTCGGTTTTCTTGCGCGGGTTTTACCGATGGCAGTGGGCGTGCTCGCGGCATTTATGGTGATCACACCGCTATCTCCTCGCGGCGAAGTCAGCTTCCTGCTCGACCGGAACAAGGTTGCGATGATCGACGAGCGGCTGCGGGTTGATAATGCGATGTACCGCGGCAAGGACGAGAAGGGTCAGCCTTTTTCGTTGACCGCAGGCGAAGCCGTTCAGCGATCTGGCGCAGAAGGGATCGTGCGGTTGCGCGATCTGGTCGCCCGCATTCTGCTGCCTGACGGTCCGGCGCGGCTTGCCGCGCCAGGCGGGACCTATACGATTGCCGATGATGTGGTGACGGTAACCGGGCTGCTCAGGCTAACGGCAGCTGATGGGTACAATATGACCGCGCGGGGCGTATCGATCAATCTCAAGACCAAGCACATGGTTGGCCAAAACGGCGTGTCGGGCGCGGTGCCCGCTGGCACTTTTTCCGCCAACCGGTTTGAAGCTGACCTGCCCGCGCGCACTATTTCACTGGACGGAGATGCCAAGATCCAGATGATCCCCGGCAAACTGAGGATGCCGTAATGATGAAAAAATCCGCCCCCCTGTCCAAGACCATGTTTCGCTCGGCAATTGCCGGCTTCGCGCTCACGCTGGCGGGCTTCGGTGCCGCTTTCGGCGGGATGTACAGCTATGCGCAGGCAATCGCCGCGCATAATTCCAATGCACCGGTTAATTTCGGTGCGGACCGGATCGAATTGCAGGATCGGCAAAACCGTGTGGTGCTGACGGGCAATGTCGACATTACCCAAGCCGGACTGCGGATGCGTTCCGCGCGCACCTTGGTCAATTACTCGGATGGCGGATCGCTCAGCATCCAGCGCATAACCGCGACCGGCGGCGTGCAGGTGACCCGCGGGGATGAAGCGGCGAGCGGTGATGTGGCGGTATATGATTTCAATCGCCGGATCATCACCATGGCAGGCAACGTTCGTTTGCGCCGCGGCGGCGATACGTTGAACGGCGGCAGGCTGGTAATCGATCTGCAAAGCGGCGTGTCCAGCGTGGACGGCAGCGCCAGCGGCTCATCGCCGGTCACCGGCGTGGGCGGTACAAACCGCTCGGGCGGCCGGGTAACGGGCAGTTTCAAGGTCCCCCAGAACTAAATAATTTACGCAAAATCAGGTGGGGCTTAGCGCAATTTGCGCCGCAACATATCCGCAGTCCAATTTCCGACGCCAATTCGCGGCAGGGCGTAGCGATCAAAGGCGCGCGGATTGACCGGTAAATCATCAGTCACCGCGGCCCAGCTATAACCCGCCTCGATCACATGGCGGCGCGCATTTTCGTCCACGCTGCCATGGGGGTAGGCAAAGCCAGTCGGTTCGAAACCGCTGGTTAGTGCGGTGATGTCCGCCCGGCCGCCGGATATTTCGGCAAGCTGGCGCTCTGCGGGGGCGCCCGCCAAGGGAATATGTGTCTGGCCGTGCCCGCCGGGACGGATCATGGGCGACGCCAGATTGCGCACCATGGTTTCGCTCATGGGCAAATCAGCCGGCGACGGGCAGTTTTCATCGAGACGCCCCAGCCTGGCGCGCAGCTCCGCCATTGCCATAGTGCGCGGGTCCGGTTCGGACTGCTGGAGTATCGCCCAGAGGTTCAGATAGGCACGGCGCTGCGGATCTTTGCCGCCATGTTCCGCGCGCCAGCCGGGTAGATCGGGCGGAATCGCGGCTTGCGCGCCCCATTTGACTTCGGCCGGCTGTCCGCCAATTTCTACTTCAAAATCTACTGCGTCAGGGAAAGCGAGGACCAGCGCGGCGAGTTCGTCCCACCAGAATTGCCCTTCGCCGATGGACTTGCTGGTGAGAAAGAACGTCGCCGGGATCTGCAATTCCTCCAGCACAGGTTTGGCAATGATCGCATTGTCCGCGTAACCATCATCGAAGGTGACGGCGGCGGCGAATTTGGGCACATCCCCCGCCGCCAGCGCTGTAACCAGATCATCAACCGACATCACATGGCGGTGAGATTTCAGCATGGTCATTTGCGCCGTGAAATTATCGGGCGAAACGCAGAGCCCCCACGGGTCAAACCGCGGTTTGGCAACGCGGTGGTACATCAGAATGACAGCTGACCACGACCCTGTCCATATTTTGGAGATAGCGCCCCAACCTGTCCAGCCGATGGGGATCAGTCGTGTCGGCAAACAAATCATGCTGGGCGGCATCGATCTTCAGGGCATTGCGCAATTCTACCGCGGGTCCGCCATCGTCGATCAGTAAAACATTGGTGACGCTTGGTCCCCAAGTTCGCCGAATCAGCTTGATTAGAATTATCCGGAATACCGTCATCCCCGCGCCGGTGAACAACAGCCCGAGGGTGAAGGTCGCGCGTGAGAAAGAAGTCGTCGATTTTGTGTAAAAAGTAACAAAGATCAGCAGGGCCGAAGCCACCGCCAGCGCCGTCAACCCGCGGCGGACGGCGAATTTGAGGTCCGACAATGCAGTGATCGAGTAGGCGCTTTGATATAGTCCGATTGTTGCAAAAACCGGCAACAACAATTGCGCCTCTATCATCATGATTTCGGTCGGCCAGGCCATTGAATAAACGGCGCCAGCGATAAAGAATCCAGCCAAAACGCAAATCAGGTCGCCAACCAGCATCAAAAGATACATTCGCACGCGCCACCGCTCCAGCGAGGGAGCAAGGGGCCGCGATGTTCGCGCAGACAAGGGCAAGGAATTAATTGGCGCGTTCAAGAAGTCACCGTAACGAAACAGAATTCTGCATTGCAGCTAATTCGCTTGCCTCGAAAAGACAAGGCCGAACCACCACCACTGAAATACTTAAAGTTAACTAGGGCATTTAAGTTAAAATTGCATCTAGTTACGAAAATAAAATCAATTGTTAAATCAATATGTTAATCTCTCTTGCGCTATTTTCGTACTGCAGCGAACCTGGTTATCTCGGTTAAACCCTGAGCCAGCAACATCTCCGCCGACTGACTGTTCGACAAGAGTGTTTGGTGTAACTGCACCAATTTTGCGACCAACCGATTAAGTTTTTCGCCTTTCCAGCGCTGTAGTTGGTTCGTCAGATCGCGTTCGTCTTTGAAAAACACCCGCCGGGCACGCATTTCCGATTTCAATGTCCCTTTGATATCTCCACGCGGTCCGATCCGGGCGGAAAGTTGCGCCAATTGGGCCGCCCGCCGTTCAAATGCCAGCAGCAAGCCAACCGGATTGATCGACGATTCGTGCATCCGACGAAGCTCGCCGGGCAATTTAGCGACTTCACCCGAGAGCACGACATTCACGAGAGGCATAAATCCGTCTTCTTCGGTTGTTGCACCGATTGCCGCCAATGCTTCGGCGTCCACATTGCGCGGAGTTTCAGGCGATGCATCGAGATAGAGCGCCAGCTTGGTTACTTCGGATTGGGCAAGTCGCACGTCCAGCCCTGCTCCCCGCGCGATCCGTTCAGCAATATCCCCGTTCAGCCGCAAACCCGCGGCATCCGCCATGGTGCGAACAGATGCGCTGACACTGCCCAGATCGGGCGGCCAGAACATCGCCACCAGCGCGTCTCCGCGTTTATCGAGCAATTTGGCCGTACGCGCCTTATCCGTTGCCGAAGTTGCCACGATCAGCACCGGACAGATATCGCCCTGGTCCTGATCGACCCCTTCGAGGAGAATCTTCACCGCATCATGTGCCTCGTCCCCGCTGGCGCGGACGAGCAAATGGCGGGCATCGCCAAACAAAGAAGTTGAACGGGCTTCATCGCCCAGCCTAACTGGATCCTTCTTCAAATCTCCGCCGGACAATTCAATCCGCTCGCCGGGATCATTCAAAAGCGACACAATCCGCGCCGCAGCAGCGGAGGCTCCGGCTTCATCCGGGCCGCAGAAGAAAAATACTGAACATTTGCGCGCCGCCCTGGTGGCTGCACCACCGAAATCGCGCTGGGTCGCTTTCAAGGGGTTTCGCGCAGCGTCAGGGCGAGCTGCGTAACAATGCGGTCGGCGACTTCCAGCGAGAGATTTTCCAACGCGGTTTGCTCGGCGGCGATAGTGGCATATTCGCTAGACACCACATCAATGCCGGCATCGGAACCGGCAGTTGCATCCAGCAGGATATCGCCGCTCGCCAGATCGACCAATTGATAACGCGCCCGCAGCGTTCGCCGCTCCCGCCCGATCGTATCATCGCCCAAAACGCCCAAGCCTTCGAGCCTGTCATCCAGCCGAACATCCAACCGGTAGCGCGATGCACTGGCTTCATTATCGCCAAGCCGGTCCTGCAATGCGTTGCGCATCAACCAGCCTGCCCGGCCCGAGATTGCTGGCACTTCGATACCCGAAAGCCCGCGCGCGACTGTGCCGTCGCTGCCGCCCGCATACATTGGCTGCAATCCGCATGCCGGAAGCAGTACGAACATCGGCAGTAGCGCAATCAAGGCAGCCCTGCGGATCATGTGACGATATTCACTAGCCTGTCGGGCACCACGATCACCTTACGAATTTCCGCTCCATCAAGCGAACGCTGGACCTTCTCGCTGGACAGCGCAAGCGCTTCGACCTCGTCCTTGGGCAGGCCCTTCGCCACAATCAGCGTGTCGCGCAGTTTGCCCTTGTGCTGGATTGCGATGGTAACTTCGTCATCGACCAGCAGCGCCGGATCGACAGCGGGCCACGGCGTCAGCGCGATCAGGCCAGCCCCGCCCATGCGGGACCAGACTTCCTCTGCCAGATGCGGCATCATCGGCGAAACCAGCAACAACAGCGAATGGATCGCCTGGCTGCGGCTGGCTGAAGGTGCGGATTTTTCAATCGCTGCGGTCAGCTCGTAAATCCG
>JBBKWK010000186.1:0-5872 GCA_037968915.1 Pontixanthobacter sp. | reverse complement strand
AAAGTTATCCAAACATCAGATTGAGTTGCATTTGACAATTTATCGGGTGCGGCCCACCTTCCTGCGAAATTTTTGGGGAAATTCCAATGCAAGCACAAATGCTCGCACCGGCTGCGGTGCTGGTGCTCTGGTCACTTATCATGGCCTATTGGCTGGGTGCGGCGCGCTTCGCTGCCATCAAGAAAGTCGAGCCAGGCAAATTAAAGGGAAAGCCCGGCGTGCGCGGAAGTGCGTTGGAAGGCGTGATCCCTGACCAGGCGAATTGGAAAGCGCACAATTACACACACTTGATGGAACAGCCGACGATTTTTTATCCAGCGGTCATCATCATGGCGCTGGTAGGTGCGAGCCCGATCGATGTATTGCTGGCGTGGATCTACGTTGGGTTGCGGATCATCCATTCAATCTGGCAGTCCACAGTCAACAAGTTGCCGGTGCGGTTCGCGCTATTTATGCTGTCATCGATCGCGCTCACGGTTTTGGCCATCCGCGCAGTAATCGCGACGCTGTTCGCCGATCCGGCGATTCTCGGCTGAGGGAGCCAAATTCTCGGCTGAGGGAGCCAAATCAAATGCCAGTATCAATGGAAACACAGATTTTTCAACCCGTCGTCGTCCTGATGATCTGGACGATGGTGATGTGGGTATGGATGTACGCCACCCGTATTCCGGCGATGCAGCGCGATCCTGCGATAGACGCCGCAAATCTGAAAGGCACCACAGGCGCTGAGCTACGCGAGCAATTGCCGGAAAAAGTCAGCTGGAAGGCCGATAATTACAACCATCTGCACGAAGCGCCGACCTTATTTTATGCAGCGGCGATCGTGCTTGCCCTGATTGGTCAGGGTGATGGGATGAATGCGCTGCTGGCATGGATCTATGCCGGTCTGCGGATTATCCATTCGCTGGTGCAGGTCACTGCGAACCGGGTGATGGTGCGCTTCGTGCTGTTTGCTCTGTCGAGCTTAGTGTTGATGGCGCTGATATTGCATGTCGCGATTGGGGTGTTCCACTAATCCCTCACTCGGCAGCTTCGCGCACTTCCTTTTTCGCAAAAGCTGTCTCCGCGAGGTACTTCTCGGCATCCAGCGCGGCCATGCAGCCCGTGCCAGCAGCGGTGACAGCCTGGCGATAGGTGTGATCCATCACATCTCCGCAGGCAAAAACGCCGGGAAGTTCCGTTTTTGGCGTGCCAGGTTCCACGGTCAGATAGCCGCCGTCGTCCATCGGCAACTTACCCTTGAACAGTTCGGTCGCCGGCGCGTGACCAATCGCCACGAACGCCCCATCGACCTCCAACTGACTAATCTCGCCAGTTACAGTATCCTGCAATTCTATAGCCTTAAGGCCGCCCTCTAATGGGTTTCCGAGGAATCGGGTCACAGCCTTGTTCCACATCGGGGTGATCTTTTCATTGCCGAACAGCCGTTCCTGCAGGATCTTTTCCGAACGCAATTCATCGCGCCGATGGATCAGCGTCACATCATCGGAGTGGTTAGTCAGGTACAGCGCTTCCTCGACCGCAGTGTTACCGCCACCGATCACCGCGACTTTCTTGCCGCGATAGAAGAACCCGTCACAGGTCGCGCAGGCAGACACACCCTTGCCGCCCAGTTCCTGCTCGCCCGGCACGCCGAGCCATTTGGCCTGAGCGCCGGTGGAAATCACAACGGTTTCCCCAATGTAGATATCACCGCTGTCGCCGATTGCCTTATATGGCGGGCCATTGGCCAGATCGACCTCGACAATGGTGTCCCACATCATCCGCGTACCGACATGTTCGGCCTGCTTTTGCATCTGCTCCATCAGCCAAGGGCCCTGCACAACATCTGCAAAACCGGGATAATTCTCGACATCGGTGGTGATGGTTAGCTGGCCGCCTGGTTGCAGGCCCTGCACCACAATTGGCTCTAAAGCCGCCCGCGCGCCGTAAATTGCCGCCGACAGGCCAGCGGGGCCAGATCCGATGATCAGCATGCGGGTGTGATGAGTGGCCATGATTCCGTCCAATTCCAAAAATGCCAGCGATACCGAAGAACGGCAGCGCGGGGTCAACTTGTTTGCCTATCTGGTTACGCTTCGATCAGGTGCAAGCGCAAGGCATCGCGCCGCACTGTGTCCACCTCCAGCACATTGGTCAGGAAGCCGTCGAGTGAACCGTGTTCCCTCTCCACAGCTTTGCGCATTGACGCCAGATATCGCGCATCCACGCTCATTAGAATACGAATGGTCGAATCTTCGATTGGCCCCCATTTGTCACGAATTGCCTGCGCTCCGGCCGCCACCCTTGCGTCGATATTTCCAGCTGTATTGGTGAGCAGAAAATCCTCCATCGCATCGTCAGGATGCACGCTCAAGGCGTGATGCAATAACGCCGCTGCCATACCGGTGCGGTCCTTTCCAGCCAGACAATGGACCAGACTGGCGCCCTGCCCCTCAGCCAAAGCCGCAAAATATTGCCGCATTACCGCGATCAGAGGCTCGCGGAATGGCAAGTTTGCATATAGCGCTTCCATTTTGGCATGTGCCGCCGCCTCGTTCAGTGCGCCCTCTGCCGCCTCGACATGCGGAGCCAGTGCGGCAGTTTCTCCATCAAAAAAGACAATTTCCCCGGAGAAACCATCAGGGCGGCGGCAGGGGTATTTGGCTCGCTCGCTATTGCCGCGCATATCGATCACGTGTTTGAGTTGGAGCGCGGAAATTTGCAGCAAATCAGCATCATGGGCATCGCAATATTGGCCTGAGCGAAATAGCAGTCCGCGTTTAATCCTTCCGCCTTGATCGACTGCATACCCCCCATAATCGCGAAAATTATGAACCCCTGAAAGTTTCAGGACTCGGGACTGCGGATCGTTTGAACGTGCCATTGCGCATCGCTTGCCAGCCCGATGTTGGCGACACAACCACCGATTTCGCCGCCATCCTCCCCGTAATTACCCTTAAGCCGCAATTTGCATGAATTTAGCTAGCGGGCCTTAGTTGGACAGATGAAGGAGAGTCCCCATCGCCTACATCTTGATCGCAGATGATGATGAGATCATCGCCGACCTTGCCTCGCAGGTATTGATTTCTGCCGGTCACGCTTGCGGCTGGGTAACGGACGGCAGAAAAGCGATGGAATTGCTCGAGTGGCGGCGACCTGATCTGCTGCTACTGGACCAGAACATGCCCGAATTTTCAGGCTCCACGGTCCTGCGCAAATTGCGCACATCACCCAAGCTGTATGATCTGCCAGTTATCATGTTCACCGCAGTCACCGGCGCCGAGGATGAACAACAGGCCTTCTACCACGGGGCTCAGGATTATATCCGTAAACCGTTTAACGAGAAGTTGCTCCTATGGAGCGTAAACCAGTTATTACGGTCGCGAGCCGAACGACCAAAACACATGACATTACAAGAATCTATAGAACGTAGTTCAGGATCAATTCAAGACGATACGCCGGGACACAGATCAGTGTTATGACTGTAAACCAGGCTGGGACATTATATTCATAACTCCAATTGAATTTTGACTGTAATTGCGAGCATTTTTCGTCATTCGGGGTGAATTATCCCTACGACGCCATCTTCGTTCCGGTACGTTAAGGCGTCACCAAATTGTTGATGGGCGCAGTAAAGACCGCACAGTTGCGCCGTCGATAGGCCGCTGCTCCCGTTGCTGACCGGCACCAAGTCGACTGTTTGACACGCGACAATCGCGCAGCCCAGCGGCACGGCCTGCAGGCATTCCAACCCGCAAACTTGGCGATGCCCATTAGGTAACAGGCCCAGCGTCGGATGAATTGAAAAGTCATCTGGACGCAATTCAGCGACTAATAAATTCAAGAAAACCATTCATTATATTGAATATCAATAGTTTATATGACTTAAATAGAAATTTCCTTAAAATTTGCGAAGCCAGGCACTTGCAAGTTTATGGTGACGATGGACCTGAATCTTTGCAAATAAATGACCATACAATCAAGTTCTTGCAGGTCGCCGAATCTCTTGAGCGCACCGATCTCGGCCACCGCTTCTAAACCGATAAACATTGGATATGTAGCGCATATGCACATCGGTGGTCTTCCCCCCTAATTGCAGTACCTTCCCCTACCCCGAAATTATTCTTTCTCTACAAAAATTGTTAACCATTTTGATTTAGTAACAACAGCATGAAAAATGCAGTCACAAATGGCATCGTCGTGCTTCCGTTCGTAACTGGGGTTGCGCTCCTTTTCACCAACACCGCCCTCGCCGCGGGTGTGCCAGCCGGTACTCTGATCGAGAATACGGCGTCGGCCAGTTACAATACTGGCGGACCCACGCAGACCGTTGATTCCAATAAGGTCACGATCAAAGTAGACGAGTTGCTCGACGTGGCCGTGGCTTCGCAGGATGCGGGCGCGGTGCCGGTGGCGGCTAACGCCGCGCTCAGCTTCTCGGTCACGAATACCGGGAACGGCCCAGAGGCATTCAAGCTCACGGCCGATCCGGCTGTTGCAGGAAATGATTTCGACGCCACCATCAACAACCTGGCGATAGATACCAACAATAACGGCGTTTACGATGTCGGTATCGACACCATCTTGGCGAACGGCGGCAACTCACCGCTGATCAATCCCGATATCGCGCTGACTGTGTTCGTCCTCGTGACCGCTCCTGCGGGCACTACTGATGGGCAGACGAGCAAGGTAAACCTGCTAGCGGAAGCGACAACTGGCACGGGTGCGCCTGGCCTCACGTTCGCCGGGGCCGGCTTTGGTGGCGGAAACGCGATTGTGGGCAGTTCGGGCGCGGATGACAACGCATTGGGCTCGCTGCTTGCCAGTATTATAACGGTGAATCTCACCAAGACCGCTACTGTCGTGGATCCATTCGGTGGCTCCAGCTCGGTTCCTGGAGCGATCATCACTTACCAATTGGTCGCCACCGTAAGCGGAACCGGCTCGGTTAACGGCTTGCTGATTACCGACCCTATCCCGGTTTCGACCACCTATTCGCCCAATACGCTCAAGCTTGGTGGCGCTCCGTTAACAGATCTTGCTGATACGGACGCCGGCCAGGCTTCTGCAGCTGGTATTTCGGTCAACGCAGGCACTGTCGCTGCCGGTTCGACCCGCACCGTGACGTTTAACGTCAAAGTGAATAATTAAGGAAATCAGAATGTTTGTTCGCACTATTAGCGCACTTTCGATGGCACTCGCTACTCTTGCCCCTATCTCTTCGGCATGCGCCCAGGGGACAGTCGCACTCGTTGGCGACGTCAAGGTCGTCAAGATCGTACAAGACGCCGATGGGAGCCGGGAAACCTTAGCAGAGCCGACCAGCGTCGTACCCGGTGATCGTCTCGTCTTCACGACGAAATACAACAACGAAACCGGTTCAAAGGTTGAGAACTTCGTGATCAGCAACCCGCTTCCCAAAGCGGTTGTGCTTACCGCCGCTGGCGAATTCGCCGTTTCGATCGACAATGGCAAGACGTTCGCTGCGCTTGGAACACTGACCGCTTCCGAAGCTGACGGGACATCCCGCTCCGCTGAACTTTCCGACGTGACGGACATTCGCTGGACGATCGATTCGATCGCTCCGGGCGCAACCGGCGAAGTCAATTATTTCGCGGCAGTTCGATAATTTACGGAATTTGACAAAGCGCCAACGGACCACTGGCGAAAACTAAAATCGTGGCCGGATGCAAAGGATTACGAGAATGTTACAGAGCAGAAAATGGTTGGCCGGGGTAAGTGCATTCGCTGTCCTTGCCACCCCGATAATCGCACAGGCAGCGCCCGTTGGGACTGCGGCTGGCACCGACATCACCAATACCGTCAGCGTTAGTTACCAAGTAGGTACCGTGACGCAGAGTCAGGTGCAGGCCCAAGACACGTTCAGGGT
>JBBKWK010000185.1:0-2889 GCA_037968915.1 Pontixanthobacter sp. | reverse complement strand
GATTTCCGCGCAAGGTTTCGATCAAAAGACCAGGCATCGAGAGAGTCCAATCAAAATAATAAAGTATTTAATAAGGATTGTAGGAGTCTGTTGGCCCTGTGGATTTCGGGGACAAGTGGCCTCTGCCTGATTTGTCCCCGTTTGCCCAGAGTTCAGTGATCTGCGAATCCGCATGAATGCGCGTCAAGCAATAGCTATCCACGCTGTCCCCAGCCTGTCGACAACACACTTATCCCAGCCATAAGCCCGGGTCTGCGTTGCTGGCAGTGGGCATGAAATCGTCAGGCGAACTTGTCGTCAGCTTTGTCCCGTGGTTTATGCCAACTCTTGTCCACACCCGCTTTGCCCCCTCTTGGCACCCCTCCAGCAACAGGCCGGATATGAGTCAACTTCATTTGCATCTGGTCTCCGATTCTACGGGCGAAACGCTGGAAATGGTTGCCAAAGCAGCCCTGGCGCAATTCGAGGATGCGCAGGTCGTACGGCATTTCTGGCCGATGGTCCGCTCCCGCCAGCACCTGGACCGGATTGTCCCCGATCTGGCCGAGAATCCCGGCTTGGTCCTGTTCACCCTGGTCAATCCTGAAACGCGCTCCCGCCTGGAAGATCACTGCCGCCAGCTAGGGTTGCCAGCGGTTCCGGCACTGGATGCTGTCACCGAAGCGCTGGAAAACCAGTTAGGTCAGGAAGCGCATGGCCGCCCCGGCCGCCAGCATATCATGGACGAAGCCTATTTCGAACGGGTCGATGCAATCCATTATACAATTGCCCATGATGACGGAGTGGGATGGGAAGATTGGGAAGAAGCCGACATCGTGCTGGCCGGTGTCTCACGCTGTTCCAAGACGCCGACCAGCATCTATCTGGCCAATCGCGGATACAAGACCGCCAATATTCCGCTGGTGGTTGAATGCCCTCCGCCCCCCGCCTTGTTCGGCTTGCGCCATCCGCTGGTAGTCGGGCTGACAACCGCGCCAGAGCGGCTGGTCCAGATCCGCCGTAACCGTCTGCTCAGCCTCAACGAAGCAACCGAGACATCCTATGTCGACGGCGAGCAGGTGCGCGATGAAGTCCAATTTGCCCGGCGGATGTTTGCCGATAATGGCTGGCCGGTTATCGATGTTACACGCCGCTCGATCGAAGAAACCGCCGCGGCGGTGATCAAATTGTATAATGAGCGCGACAAGCGGGAGATTCCGCCTCGAGTAGGCCCTAAGCCGATATGACCTCGAAATCGAAATGATCATTCTAGCGTCTAAAAGCGCCTCACGCCGGGCAATGCTGGATGCGGCCGGAGTTGCGTATGAGGCGGTGCCTGCCAATGTGGACGAGCGCGCCTTGGAAGCCGAGCTGGCCGCCAGTCCGCCTGCAGACATCGCGCTGGCTTTGGCGCGTGCCAAAAGTGCGGCAGTGGGGGAAGCATTTCCATCCCACTTGATCCTCGGCAGCGATTCTCTGGTATCGGTCGCGGGCAAGCGTTTCGACAAGCCTGCAAACCGCGCCGTAGCAGCTGAACATCTCCGGTTCTTTTCGGGCAAGACAATGCACCTGCACAGCGCCGCTGCGATTGTCCGCGATGGAAAACTGCTGTGGCAGCATGCGGCAATGGCCTCGCTAAAGATGCGCGATCTGTCGGATGATTTTATCGAGACCTATCTCGCCGCCGAATGGCCCGAAGTATCCCATTGTGTCGGGGTTTTCCGGATCGAGGCGATGGGCGTGCAATTGTTCGAATCCATCGAAGGTGACCAATTCACAGTTTTAGGAATGCCGCTGCTCCCGCTGCTGGGCGCTTTGCGCGATTTGGGCGAGCTGCCATCATGACGCGCCGCTTTGCCCAAGTGATCGGCGATCCCATTGCTCATTCCAAATCACCCGGCATCCACGGGTTTTGGCTTAAAAAGCTGGGGGTGGAGGCGGACTATGGCGCTCAGCTGGTCGAAGCAGGCGGGCTGACCGAATACCTCGCCAGCTCACGCGGGGACGCCAATTGGCTTGGCTGCAATGTCACCATGCCGCATAAACAGGCGATCATGCCCTTGTTGGATAGCCTCGATCCACTCGCAGAAAAGATCGGTGCGGTAAACACGGTAGTCCGTCAGGATGACGGGACTTTGCGCGGTTATAACACCGACGCAGCGGGGTTTCTCGAGCCGCTGAAGCAAGAATTGGCGAAAACGCATTTGTTCCGCATGGCCCGGGTGTTGGGTGCGGGCGGCGCGGCGCGAGCAATAGTGGTGTCGCTGGCCGAACAAGGAATGGTGATCGTGCTGGCGGCGCGCGATCCCGCTAAAGCGCGCGCTTTGCTGAATGAACTTGCTCCTGACCCGGATCATCACGTGACCACTTTGGCGCATTTTGCCGATTCGACCGATTTTGCCTTCGATGACCGCGACAAGTGCTGCGATTTGGTGGTCAATGCCAGTCCGCTGGGGATGCGCGGCCAGCCGCCGCTGCCATTTCATTTCAGCCATGCGCCGCCCGGCAGTATCGCTTACGATATTGTCACTGATCCGCTTGAAACGCCGTTTCTAGCCGAAGCCCGCGCCTCCGGATTTCGCACGGTGGACGGCCTGTCAATGCTTATTGGTCAGGCTGCCGCGGCGTTCACCTTGCTTTTCGGGGTGGAACCTCCGCGCGAACAGGACGCGGAATTGCGTGAGCTCCTGACATCATGAGTCGCCCTGAAAAACAACTGATACTAGGCCTGACAGGCTCCATCGGGATGGGTAAATCGACCGTCGCCAAGATGTTCGAAGCCGAAGGTGTACCGGTTTTCGATGCCGATGCCGCGGTGCACATCTTACAAGGGCCGGGCGGTGCGTTGTTGGAAGCAATTGAAGCAGAGTTTCCTGGTTCTACCGGCCCCGAAGGGCTCGACCGGGTCAA
>JBBKWK010000184.1:0-13090 GCA_037968915.1 Pontixanthobacter sp. | reverse complement strand
CCGAAATGGAAGATCGAGGCCGCCAGCACTGCGCTGGCATGGCCCTTGGTTACCCCTTGTACCAGATGATCAAGCGTCCCCACCCCGCCGCTGGCCACCACCGGTACCGACACCGCATCGGCAATGGTGCGGGTCAGTTCAAGATCATATCCAGCCTTGGTTCCGTCCCCATCCATCGATGTGACCAGCAATTCGCCCGCGCCCAGCCCGGCCAGCTTGACCGCGTGCTCAACCGCGTCGATCCCGGTCGCCTGCCTTCCGCCGTGGGTGAAAATTTCCCATTTGCCCGGCGCTGTCCGCCGCGCATCGATCGAGGCGACGACGCATTGGCTGCCGAATCTGTCCGCGATTTCTGCCACCACTTCGGGCCGCGCCACCGCTGCGCTGTTTACCGCGACCTTGTCCGCGCCCGCCAGCAGTAATGCCCGCGCATCTTCCGCCTTGCGAACACCGCCGCCAACGGTGACTGGCATAAAGCACACCTCCGCCGTGCGCCGGACGATATCGAGCAAGGTCCCGCGTCCTTCGTGGGTGGCGGAAATGTCGAGAAAGCACAGCTCGTCCGCGCCCGCGGCGTCATAGGCCTGCGCCTGTTCCACCGGATCGCCCGCATACTTGAGATCGACGAAATTGACACCCTTGACCACGCGGCCATCAGCCACGTCGAGACAGGGTATGACGCGAATACGGACGGTCATCGGTACCTCTTCATGCCCGCGCCGCCATCGCCAGCGCTGCCGCCAGATCCAGCCGCCCGTCATACAGTGCCCGACCGGTAATCACGCCTTCGATGCCTTCAACCGCATGAATCGACAGCATGTGAATATCGTCCAGCCCCCTGACCCCGCCGCTGGCGATTACCGGCATGTCGGTCTGGCGCGCGAGTTCCACTGTGGCGTCGATATTGCAGCCTTTCAGCATCCCGTCGCGGCCGATGTCGGTGAACAGCAGGCTGGCAACGCCTGCATCCTCGAACCGGCGGGCCATATCGGCCACCGGCACATCGGACACATCGGCCCAGCCAGCGGTGGCGACCATGCCGTCTTTCGCGTCCACCGCAACCACGATCCCGCCGGGATATTCGCGGGCCATGTCTTTCACAAACTGGGGATCTTTCAGCGCAGCAGTGCCCATCACCACCCGCGCCACGCCGAGGTCGAACCAGCCCGCCACTGCTTCGGGCGTGCGGATTCCTCCGCCCAGTTGGACATAGCCGGGAAATGCCTCGACAATAGCCTCGACCGCCTCGCGGTTTTCCGCGCGGCCCGCGAAACTGCCATCCAGATCGACCACATGGAGATGCTCCGCGCCCGCTTCGGCAAACAGCATCGCCTGCGCGGTGGGATCATCGCCGTAAACGGTAGCGCGGTCCATATCACCCTCGGCCAAGCGGACGACCTGGCCCTGTTTCAGGTCGATTGCGGGGAATACGATCAAGGTTTCCACTCCAGAAAACGGGCGAGCAAGGCCAGACCGTAAGTCTGGCTCTTCTCGGGATGAAACTGCACGCCGACGATATTATCCCGCGCCACCGCCGCCACCAATCCACCGCCATGGTCGGTCATCGCAGCAATATCATGGGCGTCATCGCACGCGAAATGATAGGAATGGAGGAAATAGGCCTCGCCTTCCTCAAGTAATGTCGAATCCCGATTATGGAGGGACAGCGCGACATCATTCCAGCCCATATGCGGCACTTTAATATGAGGATCGGTCACCTCGATTTTGCGGACTTCACCCGCAATCCAGCCGAGGCCCTTGGTCACGCCATGCTCCAGCCCGCGAGTCGCGAGCAGTTGCATCCCAACACAAATGCCGAGGAACGGCACCCCGCCGCCGCGCACCCGCGCCTCCAGCGCGTCCACCATGCCATCAATCGCCCGTAATCCCTGTGCGCAGGCTCCGAATGATCCGACACCTGGCAAAACGATCCGGTCGGCGGCGCGCACGACGGCTGGATCGGCTGTGACTCTTATGCCCCTAGCCCCAGCCGCCTTCAGCGCATTGTGGACCGAATGGAGATTGCCTGCGCCGTAATCGACCAGCGCAATACCCTCAGCCACCGAGTTGGCCCTTGGTCGATGGAACCGCATTACCCTTGCGCGGGTCAAGCTCGACCGCGCTGCGCATCGCCCGGGCAAATCCCTTGTAGATCGATTCGCAGATATGGTGGTTATTCTGGCCGTAAATGAGTTCAATATGCAGCGTTATTCCCGCTGCCTGCGCCACGGAATGGAACCAGTGTTCGATCAGCTCGGTATCCCATTCGCCCAGCTTTTCCTGACTGAAACCGGCTCGCCACACCAGATAGGGACGGCCCGAAATATCCAGCGCCACGCGGGACAGTGTTTCGTCCATCGGAGAATACACGTTCCCGTACCGGCCAATTCCAGCCTTGTCGCCCATCGCTTCGGACAGCGCCTGACCCAGCGCAATTGCGCTGTCTTCGGTGGTGTGGTGCTGGTCGATATGCAGGTCGCCATCGACCTTCATCACCACATCGATCAGCGAGTGGCGGGAAAACTGTTCCACCATGTGATCGAGAAATCCGATCCCTGTGGAAATGTCATAAGTGCCCGTCCCATCGAGATTGACCTCGATGTGGATCTTGGTTTCGGTCGTATTCCGGACGATTTTGGCGGTGCGCATGGCTGCGCGCTATACGCAAGGATGGAGTCGGCGCAACCTAAGATGGAGCCGAAGCCGGAGCAGCGCATACCAGCTTTCCATTAACTACGGTGCTTTCCGTCTTGACCACGGCGCTTCGCAGCGCCACCTAACAAACATTATGAGTGATGAAGCGCCCGATAGCCTGATACCTTACGACGAAATCGTGCAGGAGGCACTGCGCGCCGTGGTTGGGCGTGTGCTGGGCGAAATCCAGCAGAACGGCAGCACGCTGCCTGGCAATCACCATTTCTATATAACATTCAAAACCAGTGCGCCCGGGGTGTCCATTCCGAAACATTTGAGCGAGCGGTTCCCGGATGAAATGACTATCGTTCTGCAGAACAAATTCTGGGATCTGGGCGTGGACGAGCACGGCTTCACCGTCGGTCTCAGCTTCAATCAAATGCCCGCCAAACTGGACATTCCCTACGCCGCGATCACCGCATTTGTTGACCCGGCAGTTGATTTCGGGCTGCAATTCCAGGCCACTGTGGCTGACATGGCGCCTGAAATGCACGATGATGCGCAAAATGATGCGCCGGAACCGGGCAGCGACGAGACCGTTGAACACAATGAAGACGGCTCAAACGTCGTCACGGTAGATTTCGGCCGGAAAAAATAGGGTAGCCTTCTAGTCTTCGGACAAAGCGGCAACAGCGATAGAGGGCAATTAGAATATGGCTAAGAAGCCGGTTACCAAACCATCCAAAAAACCTGTGTCCAGTACTGTCGATAGACAATTGGCACAGCAAGGAGATAGCACCGCTGCAGCAAAACTGGCTGGCGGTGTTTTGGCGAGCGAAATCGCTATTCGCGCCGTTGGCAGTGTAATGCGCCGTTCGTTCGAAAAGCGCGTGATAAGCCGAAATTACGACGACCATACTGCCAAGAACGTCGTCGAAAACCGGTCGATGGTCCATGCCATAACCGCATTTGCAGCCACCAAACTCGCCACTCGTTCCGTCCCCGGCGCGCTGCTTGTCGGCGGCGGATTGCTGGCCAAGACCTTGTTCGACCGGGGAAGCGAGCGGCGCAAATCGCGCAAAGTGTCAAAAAGGCCACCTGCTGCAAAAACCAAGGATTAACTCTCAGTCATTATCGCGCTGGACTTGATTTTCCCGGCCACCTCGGCCCATGAGCGGACATGACCGGCACAACTTCCCACATTTCGACTGACACGCTGCATCGGCGCGGACTGATGTTCATTCTGTCCTCCCCGTCCGGCGCAGGCAAGACCACCATCGCCAAACGGATATTGGCCGAAGACGGGCATATTCGCCTGTCAGTCTCCTATACCACCAGACCGATCCGATCGGACGAGGTGGAAGGCCGTGATTATTTCTTCGTCGATGCAGACGAATTTGCGCGCAAGGTGGAAAACGGTGACTTCATCGAATGGGCCGAAGTGTTCGGCCATCTATACGGCACGCCCAAGGCAGAAATCAAAGCGGGTTTGAAAGCCGGACATGACTATCTGTTCGACATCGATTGGCAGGGCACCCAGCAATTATACCAGCGGATGGAAGTGGACGTGGTCCGCGTATTCCTGCTGCCGCCCAGCATCGGCGAACTGGAACGCAGACTGGCCTCCCGCGGCACTGACAGCGCCGAAGTGGTCGCCGACCGGATGGCCCGCGCCCGCTCGGAAATCAGCCATTGGGACGGCTATGACTATGTTGTCGTCAACGATAATATCGACGCATGTTTCGACAAGGTCACCGGCATCCTGCACTCCGAACGAATGCGCCGCGCACGGCAAACCGGCTTGGTCGATTTCGTCCGGGAATTGATGGCCTAGATTACTGACCTGATTTACTGGCCCGACGGGTCCACAAAATTGCCGGATCCGATATTGGCATTGACCACGCCGCCATCGATCGGAATTGTCGTTCCAACCACATAATCTCCGGCCCGGCTGGCAAGATAGATCGCGCCGCCTGCCATATCCATCGTGTCGCCAATGCGGTGAAGCGGAATGCCTTTTTCGACCATAGCTTCATTGTCGCGGGCAGCCTTGTTCATCTCGGATGCAAATGCGCCCGGTCCGATCCCGCTGACCACAATATTGTCCTGCACCAGCCGCGCGGCCAGCCGCTTGGTCAAATGGATCACCGCTGCTTTTGAAGCCTGGTAGGAATAGGTCTCCCACGGGTTTATCTTCATCCCATCGATCGAGCCGATGTTGATGACTTTTGCAGGGCGGCCCTGAGTGGCGGCAGCGACCAGTTGCGGATACAGTTTCTGGGTCAGGAAAAACAGCGACTTGACGTTAAGGTCCATGACCTTGTCCCAGCCCGCCTCGGGAAATTCCTCGAAATCATTGCCCCATGCCACACCCGCATTGTTGACCAGGATATCGAGCTTGTCCTCATGCTTCGAAAATTCAGCGACGAATGCGTTGATGCCGTCGAGCGAGGACAGGTCGCCGGGAATACCAATGACTTTTTCGCCAAGTTCATCACACGTCGCCTGCACCTGTTCGCGCTTGCGGGCTGTAATATAGACTTTCGCACAACCAGCGGCGAGGAAACCCTCGACGATCATCTTGCCGATCCCGCGGGATCCGCCAGTAACAACTGCGATGCGGCCTTCGAGGCTGAAAAGATCATTGATGTTCATTTTGCAATTCTCCTACTCCTCTCCCGCAGGCGGGAGAGGAAAACCTAATCAATATCCGCTCAGCTGCGCGACGCGTTCAGCGTGATAATTGGCATCGCCGAGGAATTCGGCGAGCGCCCGATCACGCTTCATATACAAGCCAATGTCATATTCATCGGTCATGCCGATACCGCCATGCATCTGCACGCCTTCGCGCACTGCGAGATTGGCCGTGCGGCCGACCTTGGCCTTGGCGACCGAAACCATCAATTCCGCGCTTGGCGCATCCCCATCGAGCAATTGCTGTGCCTTGATCACTGCCGCGCGGGAGATTTCAACTTCGGAATAAAGGTGCGAAGCGCGGTGTTGCAGCGCCTGAAATTCGCCGATCAATTTCCCGAACTGCTTACGCTGTTTCAGATAATCGATGGTCATGTCCATCGCGCCGCGCGCGACCCCGGCACCCTCGGCAGCGGCGCCAATACGGCCCGCATTGAGCATCCTGTTCAGAATATCGCGCCCGCCATCAACTTCGCCGATAACTGCATCGCCGTCCAACTCGACGCCTTCAAGCACCATATGTGTGGCGATCGAACTGTCCACCAGCCGGACAGCATCCTGGCTGAGACCGGACGCATCCTTGGGCACTGCAAACAGCGTAATTCCGTCGGTATCGCCTTCTGATCCAGAGGTCCGCGCTGCCACGATGATCATGTCCGCGCTGGCGCCGTGGATCACAAAATCCTTCTTGCCCGAGAGCTTGAATCCATTGCCCGATTTCTCGGCCCTGGTCTTGATCCGCTCGGGCCGATGCTTTGCACCTTCATCGATTGCGACTGCAAATACACTGTCGCCAGTCAGCAGGCCGGGCAAATAGCGCCCGCGCAGATCGTCGCTGGCTTGACCCAGCACGCTTGCCGCCAACACGGAGCTGGTCAGGAATGGCGACGGGGTCAGGTTGCGGCCAATTTCTTCCATTACGATACCGGCTTCGACATGGCCCATGCCCAGTCCGCCGTCTGCTTCGGAAACAAGAATACCGGTGAAGCCCATTTCGCCAAATTGCTTCCACAATTCATGGCCGAACCCGTCTTTACAATCCGTGTCACGCCAATGGCGCAGTTGTTTTTTGATCGCGCCTTCTTCGGCCATGAATTGGCTCGCGCTGTCGGCCAGCATCGTCTGATCATCATTGTAATATAGTGGCATTTTAGCTTCCTCTCCCGTCGTCCCCGCTAGTGCGGAATCCCCGCGTGGGCGGGTATGACGACCGATCAATCATATTTTCTTACGCGCCCGGAAGGTCCAGAATGCGCTTGGCGATGACGTTCAGCATGACTTCGCTGGTGCCGCCTTCGATTGAATTGGCTTTAGTCCGCAGCCAACCGCGCGATGGCTTGCCGCCGTCGGTTTCTTCGCTGTCCCATTCCAAAGCACTGCTGCCGCCAGCCGACATGAACAATTCGTGGCGGCGTTTGTTCAGCTCGGTCCCGACATATTTCATCATATTGGGCTGCGCGGGATGCCCCTTGCCGACCTTGATTTCGTCGAGGAATTTTTCGCCCATTGCGCCGTATGCCAATGCGTCAACATCGAACATCGCCAGTTCCGCGCGCAGCATCGGATCAAGTTCGCCAGCATTGCGCAGCATTGCCGCACCAATGGCCGACGTCCGGTCTCCGCCGCCTGCGCCCGAGATCATTTCACGCTCATGACCAAGGAGATATTTCGCCACGTCCCAACCGCGATTAATTTCACCAACCAGTTGATCCTTTGGCACCTTCACATCGTCGAAGAAAGTTTCGCAGAACGGGCTGTTGCCGCTGATCAGCAGGATCGGCTTGGTGCTGACACCTGGCGTGGTCATATCGAACAGCATGAAGGTGATACCCTGATATTTGTTCGATTTATCGGTCCGGACGAGACAGAAAATCCAGTCCGCTTCATCGGCGTAGGATGTCCATACCTTCTGACCGTTCACCACCCAGTGATCGCCCTTATCTTCTCCGAAAGTCTGCATCGAAACAAGGTCGGAGCCCGAACCCGGTTCCGAATAGCCCTGGCACCAGCGGATTTCACCGCGCGCGATTTCGCCCAGAAAATGGACCTTCTGTTCTTCGGTGCCGAATTTCAGCAGTGCGGGGCCAAGCATCCAGATGCCGAAGCTGGACAGCGGCGGACGCGCGCTGATGCGGGACATTTCCTCTCGCAGGACCTTGGCTTCGCCGGCCGCCAGACCTGCGCCGCCATAGGGTTTCGGCCATGCGGGCACGGTGTAGCCCTTGGCTACGCAGGCCTCGAACCATGATTTCTGCGCGTCGTTTTTGAACTTGGCATTGCGGCCGCCCCAATAGACGTCTTCTTCGTCGCGTATCGGTCCGCGCATTTCTTCCGGACAGTTTGCCTCCAGCCAAGCGCGGGTTTCGGCGCGGAAAGTTTCCAGTTCCGTCATTGCTGTGTCAGCCATCGATCAGGGTCCTCTGCAAATGTGAGTCGGGGCGTTTCTTCGCGCCGGTATAGCATGGAAACTAGGGCGATTCGGCCTGTTTACGCAAGCGTAAGCTGACTAGCCCGCCTTGCCGTAGCGTCACAACGTGCGCGTTGACCTAATCGCCGTTGCGCCTAAGCTAGCGCGGTGTCTTGGAGAGGACCAAAACCCATGTTTGCCTGCGTCGAAACCCTGCCGGTAGCCCCCGCTTGACCGCTGCCGCCGTCCCACAATCTAAGCCGCTGCCGATCGGATTGAAGCTGGTCCACGGCTTTGGCGCGATGGCGTTCGGGGTGAAGGACAACGGCTTTTCGGTTTTCCTACTGCTCTATTATAACCAAGTACTGGGCATGGATGCCAGCACAGTCAGTCTGGCGCTGTTTCTGGCGCTTCTGGCCGATGCAGTAATTGATCCAATCCTGGGTAATCTGGGTGACCGGACTTACACCCGCTGGGGACGCCGTCTGCCGTGGCTCTATGCCGCCGCCCTGCCGCTGGCTGTGGTGTGGGTGATCCTGTGGTCCCCGCCCGCACAGGCAGCGCCGAGTTTTCTGGGTCTGCTGGGCGTTGCAATCATGGTCCGCCTGCTGCTGTCAGCTTGCGAGGTTCCTTCTGTGGCTTTGGTGCCGGAGCTAACCAGCGATTATGACGAGCGGACCACTTTGTTCCGCTACCGCTATTTGTTCGGCTGGATCGGCGGATTGGGCATGATGCTGCTGGCCTATACCGTATTCCTGCCCGGCGATGCGATGCTGCAACCCGAAGGGTATTTTGCGTTCGGCCTGTTCGGAGCGGCGGTGATTTTCATCTCAGTCGTCGGCTCGGCGATCGGACAGCATAGCCGTGTCGCACACCTTCCAGCGCAGAAACCCCCGCCCTTTTCAGTTGGTGTCGCCTTTGCGGAAATCAGGGAAGCCTTTTCAGAGCGTGCATTTCTGATCCTCGCTGCGGGTGCAGTGGGCGCTTACATCGGTCAGGGCATGACGTTCTCCATGACCCTGTATCTATACAATTTCGTCTGGCAATTTTCCGAAGCCGCGTTCGTGGTTTATCCGCTGGTGCTGTTTGTCAGCGTGGTGATTGTGTTCGTTATCCTCGGCCCGCTACACCGGAAATTCGGCAAACCGAAAACGGCAGTGATGTCCACTTTACTGGCGCTAGTGTTCTGGACGATCCCCTATGCGCTGAGACTGGCCGGGATTTGGCCGGACATTGGCGGCACCGGCTCGACCGCGCTGGTTTATGTCTTCGTCCTGGTCAGCAATGTGTTTGCCGTGATGGTAATGATTTCCGGATCATCGATGGTTGCCGAAATCGTTGAGGCTTTTCAGGAACGCACCGGCCGCCGCGCCGAAGGTTCATTCTATTCCGGCCATTGGTTCATCCAGAAATGCGCGACCGGCATGGGCATATTCCTCGCCGGACTGATGGTCGATCTGGCTGGAATTCCCGCCAATGCAAAGCCCGGCCAAGTGGCAGACAGCGTGCTCGATAATTTCACGTTGCTCTATATCGGCGCATCAGTAGTGTTGGCATTATTTTCGGCCTATTGGTTAGCAAAATTCCCCATCAACCGGGCAGACCACGAAGCCCGGTTAACCGCTATGGAGGCCGCCGCCAGAGGCGAGTTAGCCAGCGGCACGCCTAACCCGTAAATATTACGCAATTTGAAGAAGGACCCCAAACATGGATTTCGATCTTACCGACCGGCAAACGCATTGGCGCGATCAAGTGCGTCATTTCATCGAAACGCATGTGCGCCCGCGCCACAGCGAATACAAACAGCAGAAGGCTGAAGGCGAACGCTGGAAAGTACTGCCGGTAATCGAGGAGGAGAAGACCCGCGCCAAGGCGCAGGGGATCTGGAACCTGTTCATGCCGCCGCAGGCCGGGCGCGTCCATGTGGACGACACGTTCGATTTCGAAGGTCCCGGCCTGACCAATCTCGAATATGCGCTATGCGCCGAGGAAATGGGCCGCATTGGCTGGGCCAGCGAAGTGTTCAACTGCTCCGCACCTGACACCGGCAATATGGAAGTGTTCCACCGTTACGGCTCAAGAGAGCAGAAGGACCGCTACCTCGCTCCGCTGATGAACGGCGAGATTCGTAGCGCTTTCCTGATGACTGAACCGCGCGTGGCATCTTCTGATGCGACCAATATCGAATGTTCGATTGTCCGTGAGGGCGACGAATATGTCATCAATGGCCGCAAATGGTGGTCATCGGGCGCGGGCGATCCACGCTGCAGCATATCCATAGTCATGGGCAAAACTGATTTCGAGGCAAAGCGTCACGCGCAGCAATCCATGATCCTGATGCCACTGGATGCCGAAGGCGTGGTAATCGAACGCCATCTGCCGGTTTTCGGTTACGACGATGCGCCCCACGGCCATATGGAAATCGCGCTCAACAATGTCCGCGTTCCCGCCAACAACATGCTGCTGGGCGAAGGTCGCGGGTTCGAGATCGCGCAGGGCCGCCTCGGGCCTGGCCGCATCCATCACTGCATGCGCACGATTGGTGTGGCGGAAGAAGCCATCGCGAAGATGGGCCGCCGCCTGCAGGAACGGACCGCATTTGGCAAAACGCTGTACGAACATTCGATCTGGGAACAGCGCATTGCGCAGGCCCGCATCGATATCGAGATGACCCGTCTCCTATGCCTGAAAGCAGCCGACATGATGGACAAGGTCGGCAACAAGGCTGCGGCACAGGAAATCGCCATGATCAAGGTGCAGGCACCCAATATGGCCCTGCGTATCCTCGACGACGCGATCCAGGCGCATGGCGGCGGCGGTGTTTCGGATGATTTCGGCCTGGCCGAAGCATGGGCTCATCAGCGCACGCTCCGCCTGGCGGATGGCCCTGACGAAGTGCATGCCCGTGCCATCGCACGGATGGAATTTGCCCGGCACGCTCCTGCCGTTGAAGGCGATAAGGGCGCGGGACGGTAAAGAAGGGCAATTATGAAAGCAGCGATACTCGAACAGGCAGGCCAGCCGCTAGTCATCGGCGATGTAGATATCGCCGATCCTGGCCCGCATGAAGTGTTGATCCGGACGGCCGCCTGCGGGCTGTGCCATTCGGATTTGCATTTCATCGACGGTGCCTATCCGCACGCAGTGCCGGCCATTCCGGGGCATGAGGCGGCAGGTGTTGTCACCGCGGTTGGCAGCGAGGTTCGGACGGTCAAGCCGGGCGACCATGTGGTCACCTGCCTCAGCGCATTCTGCGGGCATTGCGAGTTTTGCGTGACCGGGCGCATGGCGCTGTGCCTTGGCGGTGATACCCGGCGGCAGAAATCGGTCGGACCGCGTCTTCGCCGATCCAGCAATGGAGATGCCGTTGGTCAGATGCTTAATCTGTCGGCCTTTGCCGAACAGATGCTGGTGCATGAACATGCCTGCGTCGCGATAGACAAGGACATGCCGATGGACCGGGCGGCGCTGCTCGGCTGTGCGGTAACCACCGGGGCGGGCGCGATTTTCAACGCCTGCAAGCTGGTGCCCGGCGAAACCGTGGCGATAATCGGCTGCGGCGGGGTTGGTCTCGCAGCAATCAATGCCGCCAGGATTGCCGGCGCTGGCAAGGTCATTGCGGTCGATCCGGTGCCGGAAAAGCGCGAGCTGGCCAAGGTATTGGGCGCGACCGATGTGGTCGATGCAATGGCCGCAGATGCCGCGACACAGATCATCGCGCTGACAGGCGGCGGGGTCCACCACGCAATCGAGGCAGTCGGGCGGCAAGCCTCTGCCGATCTGGCGGTCAGCATCCTGCGGCGCGGCGGAACTGCCACAATCCTCGGCATGATGCCGCTGGATTGTAAGGTTGGCCTTGGCGCGATGGATTTGCTTGGCGGGAAAAAACTGCAGGGCGCAATTATGGGGATGAACCATTTTCCGGTCGATCTTCCCCGGCTGGTGGATTTTTACATGCGCGGGCTGCTCGATCTCGACACCCTTATTGCCGAGCGGATCACTCTCGATCAAATCAACGAAGGTTTTGACAAGATGCGTGCGGGCAATTCGGCGCGCTCCGTCATCATGTTCGACACTTAAGGAAGCGCGCGGCCAATGGATTATGAGAAGGAAATGGTCGGCACGGTTGCCGTGCCGGAGAAAGACCAGCTCGACGAAGCGAAACTGGCCGGATGGATGGCGGCCAATGTCGAGGGCTTCTGCGGTCCGATGACCATTTCGAAATTCAAAGGCGGACAATCGAATCCGACTTACCGGATCGATACGCCGAAGGCGAATTATGTCCTGCGCCGCCAACCCTTCGGGAAATTGCTGCCGTCCGCCCATGCTGTTGACCGCGAATATCGCGCCATGGCGGCGCTCCATCCGACCGGCTTTCCCGTGCCCAAACCCTATGGCCTGTGTGAAGACCCCGAGGTTTTGGGATCAATGTTTTTCGTGATGAGCCTGGCTGATGGACGTTCGCTATGGGACGGTACCCTCCCGGGCTGTCAGCCGGACGAACGCCGCGCAATCTATCTGGCAATGATCGACACCATCGCCGATCTGCATTTGCAGAAACCGGATGAAATCGGCCTGTCGGATTACGGCAAGCCGACCGACTATTGCGCGCGTCAGATCGCCCGCTGGTCCAAACAATACAAGCTGTCCGAAACCGAGACCATTCCGGAGATGGACCGGCTGATCGAATGGCTACCCACGACCATTCCCCCGCAACACGGCAACAGCATTGCCCACGGCGATTACCGGCTCGACAATATGATCTTCCATAAGACCGAGCCGCGGATAATCGCGGTGCTGGATTGGGAGCTATCAACCCTGGGCGATCCGATATCAGATTTCTCTTATCTGATGCTCAACTGGATCAGCCCGCCCGATGGCCGCGCCGGGATTGGCGGGCTCGATCATGCCGCAATGGGCATTCCGACCATGGGGGAAGCGGTCACCCGCTACGTGGCGCGCACCGGCTTCCCTGTGCCGCCGATGGATTGGTATTTCGCATTCAATTTGTTCCGGCTCGCGGGCATTATTCAAGGTATCAAAAAGCGGGTGATCGATGGCACCGCGTCCAGCGCTCACGCCAGGGAAATGTCCGACCGCGTGGTTCCGCTGGTTCAGCGCGCTTATGAATACGCCCAGAAGGCAGGGTTGAAATAGCGCGCTAGAAATCCCGAGCCCAGGTAACCGCAACGCCTGCATCATCGGGCGCGGCGGCATAATGGCCAGGGTCTTTGCGGTAAAACACGCTGGCCGCAGCCCGCCCGTTCCACAATGCGCCATGCCATGACACTTCGCCGATCATCTCGGTTCCATCAGGAGACAGCGAAACACGGCGGAGGCCGTATCCAGCGCTTT
>JBBKWK010000183.1:0-3178 GCA_037968915.1 Pontixanthobacter sp. | reverse complement strand
AAGGTGGTGTTGCGGCGGGTGAAATCATTGTCCATTCCCACCGGCGGCCCGTCTTCGCGCTCGTCGCCATACGAAGGGCCAGGGCCAGCTTCGCCAATCCAGCCTGCATCGGCCTGCGGCGGAATCGTGTATCCAACATGCTGTAGGGAGTACAACACGCCCATCGCGACATGTTTTATACCGTCTTCATTGCCGGTCACCATGCAGCCGCCTACTTTACCGTAGAAGATATACTGGCCCTTTTCGTTGGTTTGGCCTGAATGGGCATACAGCCGTTCGATTACACGCTGGCAGACAGATGATTTCTCCCCCAACCAGATCGGTGTGGCGAGAATCAGAATGTCGGCGGCAGACACTTTTTCCCATAATTTCGGCCAATCGTCTTTTTTGGCGCCATGTTCTTTCATGTCGGGATAAACGCCCGGCGCAATATTCAGATCGACCACCCGCACCCGGTCAACCGATACTTGGTTGCGGGACAGAATCGTCTCCACAATCCCGAGCAATTTGTCGGTATGCGAACCCTCAGGAGAAAGCTTCAGCGTACAATTGAGAATCAATGCTTTGAGGTCGCTGAAATCGGTGGTGTTTTCTTCGCAAAGTCGTTCCTGCGTTTCGTCTAGCATTATAGATTCTCCTTTGATTACCCTACTAACGCACCACTGGCCGAATTGTTACCCAGCGGTGGTCCGGCGGATAGTTGCAGCGCAGCAAAGTGCTGGCTAAGGCGCCTCTACGCATTCGTATGCAGCTTACAGGGATTCGACTAATGCTCACGCAGGAAATGACCGACAAGATTGCCAAGGGGCAGGGCTTTATCGCTGCACTCGACCAGAGCGGCGGTTCCACTCCCAAGGCATTGCGCGGTTACGGTGTCGAAGACAGCGACTGGTCTGGCGATGAAGCAATGTTCGCCAAAATTCACGAAATGCGCTGTCGAGTGGTTACATCACCCAGTTTCAATGGCGAAAGGGTCCTTGGTGCAATCTTGTTCGAGAAGACCATGGATGGCTGCGTTCCTGATGGAAAGCCGGTCCCTGAAAAGCTGAAAAGCCTCGGTGTCGTGCCCTTCCTGAAAGTGGACAAGGGGCTCGAAGACGAAGCCGATGGCGTCCAACTGATGAAACCGAACCCCGCGCTTGATGCGCTGCTGGAAAAGGGCAAGGCTGCCGGAATGTACGGCACCAAGATGCGCTCAGTTATCCAATCCGCCAATCCTGCCGGAATTGCGGCAATTGTCACACAACAATTCGAAGTTGGCCGCCAGATCATTGCCCACGGCATGATGCCGATTATCGAACCGGAAGTGAATATCGAGGCCGCCGATCGCGCAGCGAGCGAAAAGATCTTGCTCGCCGAAATATCGAAGGCTTTGGACGCGTTGCCCGAAGGCGAACAGGTAATGTTGAAGCTATCATTGCCGGTAGTTCCCAATCTTTACAGGCCATTGGTCGATCACCCCAATGTGTTGCGTGTTGTCGCTCTATCGGGCGGTTTCAGCCGCAGTGAAGCCTGTACGCATCTGGCCAAAAACACCGGCATGATCGCCAGTTTCAGCCGCGCCCTGCTCGCAGAATTGCGTGCGAACATGAATGATGCAGAATTTGATGCGGCGCTGGCCACGGCAATCGATGAAATTCAGTGCGCTTCGGTCGCTGGATAAGATGCTTGGCGGCAGGCAGGCGGGCCGGTAAAGGCGCGCCATGTCCAATACAGTAACCCGGTGCCAACTCTACCTGATCTCCCCGCTAGAAGTGGGGGGTGATTTCCCCGCACGCCTAGAACGCGCATTGGCCGCGCCAGAAGGCAAGAGCCCGATTACGGCGTTTCAGTTCCGGGTAAAAGGGCTCAGCCAGCACGAGGCGGCCGAACTTGCCAAGCCGCTGCAGGTCATCTGCGCAGCGCATGATGTTGCCTTCATCGTCAATGATGACGTTGCGCTGGCGAGGCGGCTCGGCGCAGACGGCGTCCATCTGGGACAACAGGATGGCTCTGTCCGTGATGCGCGGGAGGAGTTGGGGCGCGAGGTACAGATCGGGGTCACCTGTCATGCCAGCCGCCATCTGGCGATGGACGCGGGCGAGCAGGGCGCGGATTATGTCGCATTCGGCGCATTTTTTCCCAGCACAACGAAAGAAGTCGAGCACCGAGCAGAAATCGAGTTGATCGAATTCTGGAGCGAGTTGTTCGAAATACCCAGCGTAGCGATTGGCGGCATCACGCCGGAAAATTGCGACCCGATTATTGCTGCCGGGGTGGACTTCATTGCCGTCTCAGGAGCGATTTGGAACGGCGATGAAGTGGCCGCTATCCGGGCGTTCGATGAACAGCTACGGTCAGTTAAAATAAGTCGTTCCGCCAAGTAAGGCGTCGTTCGCTCTAACTTCCTCGGACCCAAATCGAATGTAATGCGTTGTTTTCCCGCAAGGTCCGCCGTCGGTAAGGACGGTCGGTGCCAAAAGTTCAGGGAAAATCACATGCGCAATATCATCGTAACAGCTTCCTTCTTGGCATTGGCCGCATGCGGCCTCAACGGGACCGATCGCAAAGCGGACGATACGGAAACTGCGGCAACTATGGCTACCGCATCTGATAATCTGGCTGACGGCATGGCGTCACGCGATCCGGCTATGGGTGAAACCATGGCTGAAGATATTCCCGATAGCGAAGAGCGCCCGATAATGAAGGCACAAGTTGTCTTGGACCGTCGCGGTTTCGGTCCCGGTGTTATCGATGGAAAAATGGGCTTGTCGACCAAGAACGCCTTAACCGGCTTTCAAGAAGCGAATGGTTTGACCGTAACCGGGACGATGGACGAGGCGACAAAACAGAAGCTGGCGCAGTGGGACAACATTCCTGCCACCCGGGTTGTCACAATTCCGAAATCCTGGAGCAAGCTGTCTTTTACAAAGGTCCCCGATGGTGCCGACGAACAAGCTAAGCTGAAGGAACTGGGTTACAATTCGCTCGACGAGAAGCTGGCTGAGCGGTTCCACACGACAGTCGATGTTTTGAAAATGTTGAATCCTGACGGTCAGCCAGCAGGAATGAAGGTCTCCGCCAAGGACGGTGAGTCAGCCAAAACTCCGCAGAATGCTCCAGCAACAGCACTAAACAATAGCGGCGGAACTTCGCAGACTGAAAGCAGTTTTTTCACCGCCGGACAGATGATCCGAGT
>JBBKWK010000182.1:0-2580 GCA_037968915.1 Pontixanthobacter sp. | reverse complement strand
TTTTCGCCATAAGCAGCCTTGATCATTTCCTGCGTGCAGCCGGTAAATCCGCCTGCGCCGGTTGGCGAACAGGAGAATGCGCCGGACGCGCCGACCATCTCGAAACTCTCGGCCCGCTTGGCCCATGCCGTGTTATCCGGATCATCGCTGGCGCGCAGATTGTCTGGAATCCGGTACCGCTCGCCCTCTGATTTGCGGGCGCAGACATTGATCACATCATCATTGGATGCCGGGCATTCATCATTGCCATAGATGATCACCATGTTGACCTTGTCACCTGCCGCATCCTGCGCGGCGGCCGGTGCCGCGACGAGGCCTGCCATGAGAGCGGGGGTGGCGGCGAACATTGCAGCAGCGATAATGCGGTTCATGATTTCAGCTTTCTGTCGTTCAGATCGAATTTGGCGTTAGTTAGGGACGATTTGCCCTGAACATAAAATGAAGCGGCCGGAAAATGCGGAATGTTCCCGGACAGACCTAGACCCGTTCAGCCAGCTTGATCGCAACCCGGCAACCCGCGCGGATTACCCCGGTCAGCAGAGGATAGGCCGGGGCTTTTTCCGCGCCCAATGCCAGCGCCGTGTCACGGTGCTCTCGTTCGTCTTCGCGGAATTCCTCGATCATCGCTGCCAGTTCAGGATCGCAGCCTTCGGCTTCCAGCACATCGAGCTGGTCGGAATAATGCTTGTCGATCTCGGTTTCGACTGCGGCGGTGCAAGCCATGGCCGCTTCCGGCCCGATCAGAGCGGTGGCCGCACCCAGTGCATAGCCAGCCGTCGACCAGAACGGTTGCAGGATTGTCGGCCGGACACCCCGCCGCGCCATTAGCGCATCGAATTTCTCGCGGTGGCCAGCTTCCTGCTCCGCCATCGCGGTGATCTCCGCCGAATGTGGGCCGCGGTCGCCCATCACAGCCAATTGCCCGGCATAGATGCGCGTCGCTCCGAATTCACCGGCCTGATCGACCCGGATCATGCGGTCAGTATTGGTTTTCATGCAAATTTCCTTCGCATCAGCAGTACCAGTATAGCACAGCCAGCGCCGGTGGAGATGATGAAATTCCAGCCCGCCAGCGAAATGCCAAACAGGTCCCACGGTGACACGTCGCACCGAACGAGCGGTGCATTCATGATATTGTCCAAGGCATTCCCGCCCGCCGCAACATTAGTCGCGCATCCGGTAATGCCTTCCCACCAATCATATTCGACCCCGGCGTGAAACCCGCCGATCAGGCCCGAAGCGATGATCGCCAGCGCCGCCAGCGCAATTACCGAACGCTTGAGTCCCGGCTGAGCTGGCGGAGTAAAGGCCGCCGTGAGCCCGAGGGCGAGCGCGATGTAATGCGGATAACGTTGCCACCAACACATCTCGCACGGGAATAAACCGAAGACATATTGCGAGATATACGCGCCGCCAAGCAACAAAGCCGGAACCGCGATGGCAAGGCGCTGCGCCAGCAGATTTGCAGGTTTATTGATTATCATACGCAGTTATTTGCCTGTTTTCGGTCTATTTGCGCGCCACAGAAGTCGGCGTGGTCCGGCGTAATGTCTGGAGCGCATAATAGAGCTGGAAATCCTCTACCCCCTGCTCCTTTAGCTCGGCCGCAGTCCGCTGGAAGCGCGGATCTTCGCGCTTGTCGGTTTCCATAGCCCCATCCTCCAGCGCAAGTTCGTTGACCAAATGCCCCCGCAGATCGGATTCGCGCAATTGGAATTTGGCACGTTTTTCAAGATCGGGATCGGACAATTGCGGTACCGCGATATCGGGCTTGATGCCGCCTTCCTGAACCGAGTGGCCTGACGGAGTGTAATAGCGTGCAGTGGTGAGTTTCAACGCGCTGTCCCGCGTAACCGGCAGCAAAGTCTGCACGCTGCCTTTGCCAAAGCTGCGCTGACCCATGATCAATGCCCTCCGGTGGTCCTGCAGCGCACCGGCGACTATTTCAGAAGCAGAGGCAGAGCCCGCATCAATCAGCACAATCATCGGCACATCGCGCGCAATCTCGCCCCGGAACATGCTTTCCGCATCATACAGGATGGTTTCGCCCTTGGCGCGGCCGCGCTGAGATACGATCCGACCTTTGTCGAGAAACAGGTCACTGAGCGCCACCGCTTCATCCAGCGAGCCCCCGGGATTGGATCGCAAATCCAGCACCAAGCCGCTGATCCGGCCAGAAGACTCCTTGCGCAACGCCTCATAGGCAGCGAACACATCGGCGCCGACATCGCGGGAAAATTCATTCACCGTGATCACTCCGAGGCCGCCCTTCTCCAGCTTGAATGTCACCGGTTCCAGTTCGATCACGCCGCGCGTCACGGTTACGTCGAAGGGTTCTTCACGGCCGGCACGGAAAATAGTCAGCTTGATGCTCGTGCCTGCCGGTCCGCGCATCTGGCTGACGGCGTCATCCAGATATCCGCCGTCAATCAGCTTGCCATTAAGATGGGTAATATAATCGCCCGCTTTCATCCCGGCCTTTTCCGCCGGACTGCCGCGAAATGGCGAAATAACCTTCACCGCTCCGTCTTCCATGATTACCGACAGGCCGAGGCCCGAATAATTCCCGTCGATCATGGT
>JBBKWK010000181.1:0-5430 GCA_037968915.1 Pontixanthobacter sp. | reverse complement strand
CAAAAACGGGGACCAACAACGAGGGCGACGACGCCCGATTATTTCGGTAGTATTTGCCGATGCCGCACACCGACCTGCTCGATTCCGCTACCGCGCTCGCAGATTCCATCGTTGCGCTGCGCCGCGCGATCCATGCCGAGCCCGAACTGGGTCTGCATACCCCGCTGACGCAGGCCAAGGTTCGGGCTGCGCTGGCGCATCTGCCGTTGGAATGGCGATCCGGCCCCTCAACCACCGGCGAGGTCGCGGTGCTGAAGGGCGCGAAGCCGGGCCATCCCGGCAGCAGCCGCGTGCTGCTGCGCGGTGATATGGACGCGCTGCCGATGCCCGAGCAGACCGGGCTGGATTTTGCCTCCACCATCGAAGGCCGGATGCATGCCTGCGGCCATGATACGCACACTGCAATGCTGGTCGGAGCGGCCGAGGTGCTAGCGGCGCGGCAGGCCGATCTGGCGGGCGAAGTGTTGTTCATGTTCCAACCCGGCGAGGAAGGTTATCACGGTGCGCGGTTCATGCTGGAAGACGGCTTGCTGGGCGGAGAAAACTCGCGTCGGGCAGATGATCCTTTGCCCGATGCTGCATTTGCGCTCCACATCATGCCCAATGCGCGGCACGGGGTCATTGCGGGCAAATCGGGCGCTCTGCTAGCCGCCGCCGACCAGTTCGAAATTACTGTGCAAGGCCGCGGCGGTCATGCCTCCATGCCGCATGACACTCTGGATCCGGTGCCTGCCGCCTGCGCCATTGTCACTGCGCTGCAGGCGATGGTGACCCGCCGCTTCAATGCCGCCGATGCTGTGGTCGTTACGGTCACCAGGCTGGACGCCGGCACGGCGCATAATGTCATTCCCGACCATGCAACCTTACGCGGCACCATGCGCAGCCTGTCACCGGAACACCGCGAATTGGTGCACCGGCTGCTGGGCGAAACGGCGAGCGGCATCGCAGCCGCGCATGGCGTCACCGCGCTTGTGGAAATTACCGAGGGGTTCCCCGTTACCTTGTGCGACGAGCGCGCTGTTGCGCTGGGCCAAACTGTCACCAATGATGTGCTTGGGCCGGATTGCTGGAAAGCCTTGTCTGCGCCAATCATGGGGGCAGAAGATTTTGCCTATGTGCTGGAACAAGTACCCGGCGCGATGTTCTTTTTGGGTGTTGCCCCGAACGGAGAGGATTGGAGCCAGTGCTGCGGCATCCATTCCAGCCGGATGATGGTTGATGAAAGCGCAATGCCGCGCGGCACGGCAATACTGGCAGGCTGCGCCATGCGATTTCTCGAGCGGGGATTTGAATAAATAATCTGGGAATGGAGAGACTATGACCGAGACGGATTGCTGGACTTTCAGCGAAGCACTGACACGCCATGCGGCCCAGCGGCCTGACAAGGTCGCACTACGCTTCAAGTCACGGGTGACCAGCTTCGCCGACTATGACCGGCACGCCACGCAGATCGCGAACGGTCTGGCCGCTATGGGCCTGACCAAGGGCGACCGGATCGCCTATCTCGGCAAAAACAGCGATTACTCCGTCGAATTATGCCTCGGCGCGGCCCGCATGGGGGTGGTTTTGGTCCCGGTAATCTGGCGGCTCGCCCCGGCAGAAGTCGAATTCATCCTGCAGGATTGCAGCGCCAAAGTGCTGTTTATCGAAGAAGCGTTCGTTGGCGTGCCCTGGGACGGCGAAACCGTGGTGATGGAAAGTGAATTTTCCGCCTGGCGGGATCAGCAAGCCGATAGCGCGGTCAATGCAGCGATCAAGCGGGAGGATGCATTTCTGCAGCTCTATACATCCGGCACCACGGGAAAACCCAAGGGAGTGGTGCTGAGCAATTACAACGGTACCAACCTGCTCCCGCGGTTGAAGGCCGAAAATATCTATTGGTATTGTGCCGAACCAGGCGATTCTATGATTATGGCGATGCCTTACGGCCATATCGCCGGGGTCGGCGGCGCGACCGGAGCGGTATTGGGCGGTCAGGAATTGATCATCCACGCCGAATTTGATCCAGCCCTGATGATCCATGATGTCGCAGAATTTCAGGTCAAATGGTTGTTTCTGGTGCCTGCCGCACTAGGGATCATGCTGGCCCATCCCGATGCGGAAAATGCCGATTTCTCCTCTGTCCGGGGCCTGACTTATGGGGCCAGCCCGATCCCGCTTGATCTCCTAAAGGAGGGCGTGTCCCGGCTCGGCTGCGATTTCGCGCAACTTTACGGCCTGACGGAAACCTATGGCGCGATCATTTCGCTGCCGCCGGAAGATCACCAGTCCGGCCGTGAACATGTGATGCGGTCCGCCGGGAAGGCCATGCCGGGGGTCGAGATCCGCATTCTGGACGGTAACCTCAATCCCCTGCCGCCACGCACAACGGGCGAGGTGGCAATTCGGTCGGACTGCGTCATGCTCGAATATTGGAACCGCCCGGATGAAACCGAAAAAGCGATGATCGGCGATGGCTGGTTCCGCACCGGCGATGCTGGAATGGTCGACGAAGAAGGCTATCTGTTCATCCAGGACCGGATCAAGGACATGATCATCACCGGAGGAGAAAATGTCTATCCCGCTGAAGTGGAAAGCGCGATTTACGGCCATCCCGATATTGCTGATATCGCGGTGATTGGTATTCCCGATCCGAAATGGGGCGAGGCGGTCAAGGCGATCATCGTTTGCAAGCCCGGCAGCATCGTGTCCGAGGCCGATGTAATTACCTATGCGAAGGAAAGGATCGCCGGATTCAAATGCCCAAAATCGGTGAGCTTCATTGGCGCATTACCCCGCAATCCGTCGGGCAAAATTCTGCGCCGCGAATTGCGGGCGCCCTATTGGGAGGGGCTGGAGCGGCAGGTCAATTGAGACCCTGTAATCCGGAAATCCCAAAGGCCGCTTGGTGCAGTCTTCCGTAGGATTCTTTGCCTCAGATTTGCTGGTGACGGCCGGTGCCGCTCGCCGGAAGCTATGGCACATTGGGCCGCATCGAGACGCTCTGAAGTTTCAGTTCGCCTTGGCAATTCCGGCACCCGGCGTAGATGTCCAACCTAGCACCGCATAGCTTGTGGTGCAGGATAACGGGCGGCCCCTTATCCGCCCCGTAATAGCAATCCCCCCAATGCTGCAACATCAGCAAAATTGGTAGATAATCCAGCGCTTTATCGGTAGCGTGATAGGCAAAACGGTCGGGGCTGTTCTGGTAAAGTCTGGCCTGCAGAAAACCGTGTTCGACGAGCCATGCAAGCCGGTCAGAGAGGATGTTGGATGCCATGCCGCTATCCTCCAGAATCTCGTCAAACTTGTGCAAACCGGTAAAAATGGCGCGCATTGCCAGACCAGCCCAGCGGTCGCCGAGCAGTTCTGCCGAATCGGTAAACAACGAGAGGTTTTCGGCAATTGCCTGCCGGTTTCGGTGTTGGCGGCGCCGAGTATAATTCGGCTCCATCATCTCGAGGCCAGGTCCTTCGGCCCACTCAATTTCTTGCGGTTTTACTATTTGCCGGCAATTGCTGCACATTGGCTCCGGCTTCGCAGATTGCCCGCACTCGCGGTGTACCAGTTCCATTCCGAAGGCTGCGCTTCGCGGCGACCATGCATTTTCCCAGCGGAGGAGCATCATGGTGACAGGAAACAGCGCACGCCCTTTTTCGGTCAGGCGATATTCGTAGCGGGGCGGCTTTTCACAATAAAGATGACGCCCGATTACCCCGTTTTCCATCAGCGCCTTCAGACGCGCCGCAATCAACGGTTTGGACAAACAGGTGCGCAATTTGATCTTGTCAAAACGGCTCTCGCCAAGCCAGATGGATTCAAGAACCAGCAATGTCGGGACATCGCCGAGCACCTCCAAAGCGCGCCAGATCGAACACGTCCTGACGAGCTTGGTTTTGTCGGATTTTTGAATCTGATTACTTGGCATAAGGTGACTTGAAATTTGCCGATTACCGTAACGGTTTGGCGGTCGAATTATGCGCGCGGAGGGCGCAGGATAAGAACCGATGTCTTGCGGCGATATTCTTGATAGGCAGGGTCCCCGCCCCATTTCTTCTCTGCCGCCTTGTCCAGCAGGTTTATCCCGCTGATCTTTGTCAGCAGCAGGGTGATGAACAAAGGTGAAGCGAGTACGAGGAAGGACCAGCCAGACAGCACCGGCAATGCAATGATCGCGGCCCCGGTCCATAGCATGATCTCACCGAAATAATTGGGGTGCTGAGACCAAGACCACAGACCATTGGAGATGAATTTTCCAGCATTGGCAGGATCGGCTTTGAACGCGCCTTTCTGCCGGTCAGCCACGACTTCGATGGTGAAGGCAGCAACCCAGATTGCTGCGCCAATCCAGAAGGCAATACCGATAGGTGCGCGATCGGTTGCCGAGATGACCACGATCGCAGCGGCGGCGGTGATGATCGTCCAGACTGCTTGCAAAGTCCACGCGACCAAGAAGCGCGGCGGATTGATTTTAATCGCGTCGAACCGGCTGTCTACGCCGCCTGCGTTTCCGATCCTGACAAACAGGAATGAGCCCAGACGCAAAGCCCAGATCACAACCATCGCCGCAATAACGATCGCGCGCGTATCAAGCGGGGCCGACAGAATGCACGCTGCGGTTATGATCGAAAGATAGGTGAACGCGCCAACCAGGTCGTAATATTTTTCCGTCCGGGCAATGGCGGCAGGGATGAAGGCCAACCAGTTTACCGCAAAGGCAACAGCGGCGCAGATCACGAACACCGGATACCCGTAAGCAGAGATGCCTTGGCCCCCGGCAAGCCATGCAAAACCGAGCCCGAGAGCGACCGCGAATATGGTCACTGCGATACTGCGCAGCGCGCCTTTGTATGAAAACATTATCAGGTTCCTATTACGAAGCTGCAATTGGTCGTACCCGACCCGCCAACATTGAAGGTCCCGACATTGCGGGCGCCTTCAACTTGGTAATCCCCCGCCTTAGCAGTAACTTGCCGCATTGCATCAAGTGCCATTCGTACACCGGTGGCGCCAACCGGATGCCCCACGCCCATCAGCCCGCCGGATGGATTGACCGGAATGGAACCTCCGCGCGCGATACGGCCATCTTCGACCGCTTTCCAGGCCTCCCCCGGCTGGGTGATGCCGAAATGTTCGATCGCAATATATTCGTTGATCGTGAAGCAATCATGGGTTTCGACGGCGTCCAATTCAGCAGGGCCCGAGATACCTGCGCGGGCGTAGGCATCGGTGATCGCCTTGCGCGTCCAGGGGAGAAGATAAGGCGAGCCCTTGCTTGCCGCCAGCTTGGTTTCCATCAGCATTGGCGCGGTAGTATGTCCCCAGCCTTTGATCCGGGGGAGGCTTGCCAGTGGGATGCCATGAGCTTCGGCGTAGCTCTTTGCTTTTGCTTCGGATGCCAGAAATACCACCGCAGCCCCGTCGGTAATCTGGCTGCAATCCTGCCTGCGC
>JBBKWK010000180.1:0-17444 GCA_037968915.1 Pontixanthobacter sp. | reverse complement strand
GATCAGGGGATTTTAAGTCCCCGGCGTCTACCATTCCGCCACACCCGCATTCAGGGCGCCCCATCAGGGCGCCGCAAAACAGCCCCTAACGCGGGATCGCGGTTCTGCCAATATAGTGTGGTTCGTCAACGCAGGCCCAGGGCGGCCAGATCAACCGGTGCGGGTCAGTCCGCGTTGAGGCGTTGACGCATTTCCTTGCCAGGCTTGAAATATGGCACCCGTTTGCCGGGTACATCAACCGGTTCGCCGGTGCGGGGATTGCGGCCCTTGCGTGCTTCGCGCTCACGCGTCGAAAACGCGCCAAACCCGCGTAGCTCCACGCGCCCGCCTTCGGCAAGCCGCTGCGCGATTTCTTCAAAGAAGATATCGACAACCTGCTCGATTTCATCGCCGCGCAACTCAGGATTGTCCTTGGCCAATACCTGCAACAGTTCTGATCTAATCATTTCAATCCCCTGGTCGGGCATCCCCTGCGTTGCGCAGTGAAATGCAATTGACCCGTATCCTCACGCCCATCCATGAACATCAGCAAATTCGTCCACTTAGGTCAGAGTGTGACAGAGTGTACGATGGCGCACAATACTATAATCTCAGCCTGCAGGCAATTGATGGCGATTCGTCCTCAAGCACTGGGGAGCGAAGCGTTCAACGTCACACGGGTGCCGACTCAATCAACTCGGCGGGGTCGATTCCCAAACGCCGCATCCGGGCCTCGATCTCGGGCCATTCTCTGGCAATGAATACGGCCCGTTCGGCGCTGCGCAATTTTGCGGCGGCTCCGGGCATGACATACATGCCCACCCCGCGCTGGACCTTGACCAGGCCGTCGGTCTGGAATTGTTGATAGGCCTTGGCCACCGTCAGCGGATTGGCACCTTGCGCGGCAGCAAATGCCCGGACGGATGGCAGCATCTCCCCTTCCGGATACTCCCCCTCGATGATGGCTGCGGCGATCAGGTCGCGAAGCTTCAAATAGACCGGGCGGGACTGTTGGGACATCGAGGTTCCTGGGAGACTTTCCTTAGATCAGGTGCGTCAGTGCCATAATACAGCGTGTCGCGTCAAGTTCGCCGCTGTTATGCCAACATGGAATCAAGCCGCCACGAAAGGTCGGGAAAACGACAGTTTCTAATGAAACTAACGCTTCACATGGCAAAAACAGGTGTTAGTGTGCGGCCATTCGGATCCGCCCAACAGAACGCGGACAATAATTTCAGGGAAGAGTCGCATGAAAGACATGGCATTGTGGAACGAGGGGGACTGGATCGCGGCAATCGCGTCGGTCGTGCTCGTATTATTTCTCGCGGTTGGCGCTTTTGCCGTAACGCGCAAGCAAGCCGAAGTCGGCGGCCATCCCAAGGGTCTCTACATCCTGTTCTTCGCCGAAATGTGGGAGCGTTTTTCCTATTACGGTATGCGCGCCCTGCTGATTTTCTACCTGACCCAGCATTGGCTGTTCAACGACAGCGCCTCCAACATCGTCTATGGGGCCTACGTCAGCCTGGTGTATATCACGCCGGTACTCGGCGGCTGGCTCGCCGATCGCTATCTTGGTCAGCGCAAGGCGGTGCTGTTTGGTGCGGTCCTGCTCACCTTCGGCCACTTCCTGATGGCGTTCGAGGGAACGGGCGGACAAAATGATCCGACCATCAACATCTTCTGGCTCGCACTCAGCTTCATCATCGTTGGCTCGGGCTTCCTGAAAGCCAATATCTCGGTAATTGTCGGCCAACTTTACCCGCGCACCGATGTGCGCCGTGACGGTGCCTATACCATTTTCTACATGGGCATAAACGTCGGCGCGGCGATCGGCACCATCATCGCCGGTTATCTCGGGGTCACCCTGGGCTGGTCTTACGGGTTCGGCGCCGCCGGTCTGGGCATGCTGCTTGGCCTGGTGGTGTTTATCCTCGGCAAGCCATTGCTGCTTGGTCAAGGCGAGCCACCCAAGGTTCTGGCCAAGACCGTCGAATTTACGCTCTACGGCGTAGGTATCGTCGCGGTTGGCATCATGTGGTTGCTGATCCAGTACCAGTCCGTCGTCGGCTGGATCATGCTGCTATCGGGCGCTGCCCTGCTGGCGTATGTGCTGTTTGAAGCCTTCAAGCTGGACAAAGTGCCGCGCGAACGGATGTTTGCGATCCTGTTCCTGATCGCCTTGCAGCCATTGTTCTGGGGTCTGTTCGAACAGGCTGGCGGTTCGCTCAACCTGTTCACCGATCGCGAGATCGATCTACAGGGCGTTCCCGCTCCGTTGTTCCAGTCGATCAACCCGATCTACATCATCCTGCTGGCACCAATCTTCGCGTGGCTGTGGACCTTCCTCGGCAAGCGCGGGCTTGAGCCATCAACCCCGGCCAAATTCGGCTTGGGCCTGATCCAGCTTGGCTTCGGATTCCTGGTTCTCGTATGGGGTGCCGCGACGGTTGGCCCCGAAACACTGATCCCGGTCATCTTCCTGTTCGGCATCTACTTCTTCCACACTACCGGCGAATTGTGTCTTAGCCCGGTTGGTCTCAGCGCGATGAACCGGCTTGCGCCGCGCCATCTCGCCAGCCTGATCATGGGTGCATGGTTCTTCGCCACGGCGGGCGGCAATTTCGTCGCCGGCATGATCGGCGCTGCCACCGGCGGGGAAGATGGCATGATGACCCGCGCCGCGACGATGGACATCTATTGGAAGATCGGCATGGTCGCGATCGTGGTTGGCGTCGTGGTCATTGTGATCGCGGGACTGGTCAAGAAACTGATGCATCTCGACACGCTTTCCGATGATGACGTGGGTGACGATCTGCTGGGACAAGGCGAGTATGGCGAACCGCAGGCTGCGGGCATTCATCCAGCCACTCGTCAGGATTAAGCTGACAATATGGGAATACAGTCAATGCGCTACCGTGCCTTAGCAATTGTGGCGGGCGCGGTAGCGCTCGGGGCTTGTTCAACTACGGGCGATACACGTCCTGCCAAACGGGCAAGCGCGTCCTCAGAGGCGCCCTATGCCTCGACCTACAAGGTCTATCCCGGCGTCCCCACACTTATCCGCGGTGCAACCGTCTATGACGGCGCTGGCGGCAAGATCAATTCGGGCCTGGTCCTGATGATGGATGGCAAGATTGCCGCGGTCGCAGGCGCCATGGCCGATCTTGATCTGCCGGCCGGCACCATCACCGTCGATGGTACTGGCAAATTCGTCACCCCTGGGGTGATCGACATTCATAGCCATCTGGGCGACTATCCCACACCATCGGTTGACGCACATTCCGATGGCAATGAGGCAACCAGTCCGACCACGCCCGAAGTATGGGCCGAACATTCCGTCTGGCCGCAAGATCCCGGCTTCAGCCGCGCGCTTGCCAATGGCGGGATTACCTAGCTGCAGATCCTGCCCGGTTCCGCCAATCTAATGGGTGGCCGGTCGGTCACGCTCAAAAATGTTGCCAGCCGCACGGTACAGGGGATGAAATTTCCCGGCGCGCCTTACGGGCTGAAGATGGCTTGCGGCGAAAATCCCAAGCGCGTGTATGGCAACAAGGGCCGCTCCCCTTCGACCCGGATGGGCAATTTTGCGGTCAATCGTCAGACCTGGATTGATGCCAAGCAATATGCCGACGGCGACCGCAAGAAACGCGATGTGGGCAAGGACACGCTGGCCGGGGTGCTCGACGGCGACATCCTGATTCACAACCATTGCTATCGCGCGGATGAAATGGCGCTGGTGATGGATATGGCGAAAGAGTTTGGTTATAAAGTCAGCGCCTTCCATCACGCGGTCGAAAGCTACAAGATCGGCGATCTGCTGAAAGCGAACGGCGTGTGCTCTGCGATCTGGGCCGATTGGTATGGCTTCAAGATGGAAAGCTATGACGGCATTCCAGAAAACGCCGCGCTGCTGCAGAAACAGGGTGCGTGCGTAATCATCCATTCGGACGATGAAAACGGCATCCAGCGCCTTAATCAGGAAGCCGCCAAGGCGCAGGCGGCAGGCCGCCGGATGGGGATCGAAATACCCGATGCTGAAGTTGTGTCGTGGATCACCCTCAACGCCGCAAAGGCGATGGGCATCGATGCGATGACCGGCAGTCTGGCGAGCGGCAAAATGGCCGATGTGGTGCTGTGGAATGGCAACCCGCTGAGCGTGTATTCACGGCCGGAAATGGTCTGGATTGACGGTGCACTGATGTATAATTCCGGCGATCCAAAACGCCGTCCGGTGAGCGATTTCGAGCTGGGTCAACCCGGTGAAGGAGACGTGAAATGAGCGCTGCCCGTTACATCTTCGCCGCGCTGACGGTCATCACCCTGCCCGCCGCCGTATCGGCGCAGGATTTCGCAATCACCAATGCGACGGTAGCTATCGGTGACGGCAGCGAGCCAATTCAGGGCGGCACAGTCGTGGTGCGTGGCGGCAAGATTGTCGCGGCGGGTTCAGGCGTTACCGCTCCGGCAGGCATGCAGACCCTGGATGGCTCAGGGATGTGGGTAACCCCCGGCATTTTCGCGGCGATCACCGATCTCGGGCTGGTCGATGTCGGCGCAGTTGACGAGAGCAATGATACGAGGGCCGGTGGTTCGCCGTTCAATATCGCTCTGGACGTGTCTTCCTCGATCAATCCGGCCGCGCAGGATATTGCCGTCAGCCGGGCTGGCGGGGTGACGCGCGCTTCGATTACAGCATCGCCCGCGGGTTCGATCTTTGCCGGACAGGGCGCGATCATCGATCTGGGGGCGGACCCCGAAGCCGTGACCATGCCGCGCGCGTTCCAGATGGTGGTCCTTGGCGAAGGCGGCGCACGCCTTGCGGGCGGTAGCCGGATCGCCACCGATGTGACCTTGCGCAATGCACTGCGGGAGGCGAGCGAGTTTGCAAATGGTACTTGGGAAGGCGAGGAAGCGTTGCTGACCCGCGCCGATGTAGCTGCGCTGGTGCCCGTGATTAACGGCCGGCAGAAACTCTATATCTATGTCGAACGTGCCGCCGATATTCGCGCCGTGCTGGCCATGCGCAGTGAATTTCCGAAACTGGATATGGTGCTGATCGGGGTAAGTGAAGGCTGGCTGGTGGCGGATGCGCTGGCCGCCGCAAATGTGCCAGTGATCGCTCAGGCGCTGGACGATCTGCCCGCATCATTTGAACAATTGGGCGCCACCCAGAGCAATGTCGGACGAATGGTCGCGGCCGGAGTAAGGGTTGCTATTGGCGGCATGACCGGAACCGAGCAACCACGCAACGCCGTCCAATATGCCGGCAATCTGGTGGCCTTAAACAAGGTGCCCCGCGCTTCTGGCCTCAGCTGGGGACAGGCGCTGGCATCGATCACTTCGGTGCCTGCGGCGATCAGCGGAATGGGCGGCAAACTGGGCGCGCTAACACCCGGCGCGGCGGGCGATGTGGTGATGTGGGACGGCGATCCGCTGGAATTATCCTCCGCACCGGTGAAGGTCTTCATCGACGGGGTCGAACAACCGGTCGACAATCACCAGACCCGCCTGCGCGAACGCTACCGCGATCTGGATGAAAGCGACCTGCCTAAGGCGTATGATTGGTAGGTTTGCTTCGCTTGGCTTTGGCGGGACACGAAGATTTTGGCTTCCGGCTGGGCTTTAATACCCCCCTTCGTCCGAAAGCCGCCGTCTCTGGTTATTTGCCTAGCGGGTGTTCGCGATAGAACTCGACCTGCATCTTCATGGGGCCAACCAACTTTACATAATGCGAAGCCTGCGGAGGAATTGGCGCAGGCTCATCGGGAGTGACCCGAAAATCCTGCGGTGGATCAAGAAAGATCAGTTCGACCTCTCCTTCAAGCACTCGCAGCAAGCCCCATGTACCATCCTTGGTACGATGCTCCTTGCGCAATGCATCGGGCAGGCTGTGTTCGTCGAAGACTGGCGACGCGCCGTAAGGGGCAATTGTCATATCAATCTGCCCCGTTAAACCAGCGCGCGGATGATCGCGAAACTGGATGCAAAGATAACAAGTGAGACCGGGACGACGAGAATTTGGGCATTGACGGCGGAGCTGCTCATCCAGCCCGTATGCGTATCCATTCGGGCGGATGCGTTAACCTTAGGCAAGGTCGCGCGTTCCGGCGCGCTAACTCGATTGAGCATTGAAGCGGTCCCGAAATACATAATCGTATAGCCGGCACTTATAACCAGCGCGAATATCGCTGCGGTTCCACGCCCCGTCGCCACAAACAGCGCGCTGAAGAATATCGCATAGCACGCAAACATCGCTTTCCAGACCGAATTTGGCAATTCGAACGTCCGAATCTCATGCGTCGCGGAATTTCGGCCATGCGGAGAATAGGGCGCATCCGCCATGATTTGTGCGGTAGCCGCGTGGGCGCTCTCAATTTGAAAATCCATCAACATGATTGCTTCTCCTTTTTGGATTTGATCGCGTCCAGCCCGCTGCGATCAAGCTGAATGCCGGCGAGCAGACTTGCTGCGATGCGCCTTGCTGCGGCTCGAAATGTATCAACCGCCTTCGGATCAGGAACGACATTTTCCACTGTCTCTTCCCACAGCTGAAGCCAGCGATCGAAATGACTTTGGTCCAAACCTCCCACAGCAATATGTTTGACCATTGGGTTGCCGCGAAATCGCCCGGATTCAAGCGTGACCGAGGCCCAGAAATCCTTCATTCGTGCCAAATGTGGCGGCCAATCCGCGACATGTTTTGTGAAAATCGGGCCGAGAAGATCGTCCCCGCGAATAGCCTCGTAGAAGCACTCGACCAGATTGGAGATCAGGGCATCATCAATGCCAACCGCGAGTGCATCGGCGGTCTTCCTGGCTCTGGCTTGCTCGGCGTAGCTGATCACGCTCACGACAACGAATCGGTTAAGATGTATTTCATATGCATTGTTTATCCCTGCTGGAGGCATAATGCAATATATGATATGCATCTTTCATGAGATTGTCCGTTCAAACCGATTATGCCCTCAGGACCTTGATGTTTTTGGCCACTAAGGACGGGCATCACTCCATCGCTGAAATTGCCGAGACATATGCAATCTCGAAGAATCATCTGATGAAGGTTGCACAGCGCTTGGCTGCTGAAGGCTTTGTCCACAGCGCTCGCGGCCGCAATGGCGGCCTGAAACTGGCGCGGCCAGCCGAAGCTCTCAATGTCGGATCAATTGTCCGGGTCATGGAAGAAACCGGGAGCTTTGTGGAATGCTTCGATCCCACGACGAATAATTGCGTCGTTTCCCCCGTCTGCGGATTGCGGCATGCGTTACGCGGTTCGGTTGAAGCATTCTTGCATCATCTCGATGCGTTTACAGTTGCTGATTTGGTCGGAGATGTGACAGGCTTCCAACTGCTGTTGGAACGCCAATGAATTCAGGCGCTCGCGCTTAAGCTCGTGCTTCTTCGACCCCCGCCGAATTATGCCGCAGCGCCTTTAGCACCGTATCGACGATATTCGGCGCGTTGAGCCCGGCATCGTCATATTGCTTGTCCGGTGCATCGTGGTCCTGAAAGATATCGGGCAGGCGCAGGGTGCGGATTTTCAGGCCTGCGTCGGTCAGACCGAGATCGCTCGCCAGCGTTAACACATGCGCGCCGAGGCCGCCGATGCTGCCCTCTTCGACCGTCACCACCACTTCATGCGTGCGCATCAGTTTTTCGATCATCGCGCTGTCGAGCGGTTTGGCAAAGCGCAGGTCGGCAACGGTGGTGCTGAGCCCCTTGGCTTCCAACTGGTCGGCTGCCTTCTGCGCTTCCGCCAATCTGGTACCGAGTGATAACAGCGCAATTTTGCTGCCTTCGCGAACGATGCGTCCCTTGCCAATTTCGAGCCGCTCGGGAACTTCGGGCAAAGCCACGCCCGTGCCCGCGCCGCGCGGATAGCGGAAGGCAATCGGGCCGCTATCGTGGCACGCGGCAGTATAGGTCATGTGGACCAGCTCTGCTTCGTCCGCGGCGGCCATCACCACGAAATTGGGCAGGGTTGCCAGATAGGTAATATCGAAACTGCCAGCATGGGTCGCGCCGTCAGCGCCAACGAGGCCCGCCCGGTCGATCGCAAAACGCACTGGCAGGTTCTGGATTGCGACATCATGCACGACCTGGTCGAATGCGCGCTGGAGGAAGGTGGAGTAAATTGCGCAGAACGGGCGCATCCCTTGCGCCGCCAGGCCAGCGGCAAAGGTCACGCCGTGCTGTTCGGCAATACCGACATCGAACGCCTTGGTCGGGTGCGCCTTCGCAAATTTATCGACCCCGGTGCCCGAAGGCATCGCGGCGGTAATTGCGCAGATCAGCGGATCGGTGTCGGCCAGTTTCGCCAGCGTTTCGCCAAATACGTTTTGATAGGCTGGCGGTCCGCCGCCCGGCCCCTTGTCCTGCTTGCCGCTGATGACATCAAATTTCGCGACGCCGTGATATTTGTCGTCGCTCTCCTCGGCCGGGCCGTAGCCTTTGCCTTTTTGCGTCACCACATGGATCAGGATTGGGCCCTGCTCGCTGTCACGGACATTTTCGAGCACCGGGATCAAATGGTCGAGGTTATGACCATCGATCGGCCCGACATAATAGAAGCCCAGTTCCTCGAACAAGGTCCCACCGGTGACCATTCCGCGGGTGTATTCCTCTGCCTTCTCAAGGCCTGAATGAATTCGGCGCGAAAATTTGCGCGCCACTTTGGACGCGAGGCTGCGCAGTCCGAGATATTCGCTGCTCGACACCATCCGCGCAAGATAGGCGCTGAGCCCGCCAACCGGCGGCGCAATCGACATGTCATTATCGTTGAGTATCACGATCAGCCGGTTGCCCGCCTGCTCGGCATTGTTCATCGCTTCATAAGCCATGCCCGCGCTCATCGCGCCGTCACCGATCACCGCGATTGCCTTGCCCGGAGTGCCCGCGAGCTTGTTCGCCACGGCAAAGCCAAGCCCTGCAGAAATCGAAGTCGAGCTATGCGCCGCGCCGAACGGATCATATTCGCTTTCGCTGCGCTTGGTGAAACCGCTCAGCCCGCCGCCCTGCCGCAATGTCCGGATACGGTCGCGCCGCCCGGTCAGGATCTTGTGCGGATAGGCCTGATGGCCGACATCCCAGATCAACCGGTCATCGGGCGTATTGAACACATAATGGATTGCGGTAGTCAATTCCACCACACCCAGACCGGAGCCCAGATGTCCGCCGGTACTGCCGACTGTAGAGATCATTTCCGTGCGCAATTCATCCGCCAGCTGGCGCAATTGGCTCTTATCAAGCTTGCGCAGATCGGCGGGGAAAACGACAGTGTCGAGAAGGGGAGTTTCGGGCCGGGAATCCATGGTGGTCAGCCTACACGGCGAATTGCTATCTGTCGATGAACGAGAATGCGTCAAATTGCCGAGGTTGAGGCCGGGGTTAGCCTGCGGTCATCTCAGCGGCAGCTGGCGCACAATCCGCGAACTTCGATAATTGGCCGCTGCGCTTTAAATTCAGCTCCTTGGGCGATTTTGCGCACGGCCTGCGAGATGGCGTCATTATCGACATGGGTCGCCTCGCCGCATTCGTCGCACACCAGGAAGATGCAATCATGCATGCAGCCGGGATGGGTGTTGGCGAGATAGGCATTCGCGCTTTCCACCCGCATGGCCAAATTGTTACTCACGAACAGGTCGAGGATCCGGTACACACTGTTTGGTGCAACCCGCTTGCCGCGTGTTTTCGAGAGGTTATCCGCAATGTCGTAGGCTGAGGCCGGGCGTTCATGACGCGCCAGTTCCTCAAACACGTCGGACCGCATACCGGTCCATTGCTCGCCTGCTCCGGTCAGCGCCGTGCGCGCCGCTTCTACCAGTGTTTCGCCGGCATGCTCGCTATGATTATGCTGATGTTGGGCCATGACGAACATATAACTACGCCCGCTGGAAATGCCAATCAGTTGCGCTTAAAACTCGCGCTATATTGCGCGGGATACATTGATTTCAGCGCGCGGACCTTGGGCATGTCCCACCGCAGAATGTAGGGATGGCGCGGATTATCGGCGAGGAAATCCTGGTGCTCTGTTTCCGCCTTGTAGAATTTCTTGTAGTTTTCCAGCCCGGTGACGATCGGCTTGTCCCATTTCCCCGATTTCTTCATCTGCGCCAGATAAGCGGCGGCAACGCTGCGTTGTTCCTTGCTCATCGGCACCAAAGCTGCGCGATATTGCGGTCCGACATCGGGTCCCTGACGGTTCCGCAGAGTCGGGTCGGCCACGACCGAGAAAAAGATCCTTAGTAGCTCGTCATAGCGCACCACCGCCGGGTCATAAACCACCCGCACTGCCTCGGCATGCTGGGACACTCCCGATCCGATTTGTTTGTAGGTAGCAGTAGCGGCATTGCCGCCGTGATAACCAGCAACCGCGCTTTTCACGCCTTTCACATGGCTGAACACGCCTTCCACGCCCCAGAAGCAGCCGCCTGCGAATACTGCGACCTTCAGGCCGCTGCCTTCTTTGGCAATCTGCGCGGCGGCGGGGGCTGCGACAACATTTTCAGCTGCCACGGCAGGCTGATTGCAGGCCGACAACGTCAGGCCCAATGCGGCGAGTAACGGGACGGCTCTATTCATCGCCGAAATCTTCATTTCAGCACCTGAGCCACTGCGTTTGGCACCGTTTCCAGCCACATCTCTGGCGCAACCTGAAAGCTGACTGCCATGGCGCCCAATAGGAAACCGATGGCGAAATTGCGAGCGAGGTCTGATGTAAACAGAGACATGGCGGTTCAACTTCCAAAAAATTTGCACTTTAAGTCGTCACGCCAATTATCGGCGATCTACTTACACTTCGCTGAACCCACCCGAAAGGTTGCAGCAAGGCTGATGAAATGCATATTTTTTGCGATGAACCGATTTTGACGCTGAATAGCCGCGCGTGATTATATTGTCATACTGAGCATCAATGCCGGAAGTGGCGCATTCCGGTGAAAACCATTGCGAGCCCCGCTTCATCCGCAGCGTCTATGACTTCCGAATCGCGCATGGAACCGCCCGGCTGGATGATCGCGGTCGCGCCCGCTTCGGCGGCGGCAAGCAAGCCGTCCGCGAACGGGAAGAACGCATCGGATGCCACAGCGCTACCCACAGTGCGGGCTTGATCCCAGCCGTAAGTCTCGGCAGCCTCGGCAGCCTTCATCGCGGCAATGCGCGAACTGTCGCGGCGATTCATTTGTCCCGCGCCAATCCCGGCGGTCACGCCATCCTTGGCATAGACAATGGCGTTGGATTTGACGTGGCGCGCAACGGTCCAGGCAAACAGGCAATCCTTCAATTCCTGTTCGGAGGGTGCGCGCTTGGTAACGACTTTCAGATCGCTCTCCGCAATCGCGCCATTGTCGCGGTCTTGCACCAGAATACCGCCTGCAATGATCGCCAGAGTCTGACCGGCGCGGCGCGGATCGGGCAAATTCTCGGCCAGCAGCAGGCGGAGGTTCTTCTTCTTTGCGAAGATTTCGCGAGCAGCGTCGTCAGCGCCCGGGGCGACCACAACCTCGGTGAAAATTTGACAGATCGCTTCGGCGGTCGGTCCATCCAGCGGGACATTGCAAGCAACTATCCCGCCAAATGCCGACACGCTGTCACATTGCAGCGCCTCGTGCCATGCTTCTAGCAGGGTCGCCCGCTGCGCCACACCGCACGGGTTGGCGTGCTTGACGATCACCACTGCCGGAGCTTGATCTCGGAATTCCGCAATCAGGTCAAACGCGGCATTGGCATCGTTGTAATTGTTGTAGCTAAGTTCCTTGCCCTGCACTTGCTGCGCCTGCGGCAGGCCCTGCGTGTGCGGCCCGGCAGGCAGATAGAGCGCTGCCTCCTGATGCGGGTTCTCTCCGTACCGCAGCGTACCCGTCAACAGCCGCGTCATGCTGACCATCGGAGGGAACTTCTGGCCCTGATCTGCAAAGGCGAACCATTGGCTGATCATCGAATCGTACGCTGCCGTGGCTGCAAATGCCTTGGCCGCCATTGCCTTGCGGAAGGCGGGCGAGGTCGCGCCGTCGGAACCGGCCACCTCTTCGAGCAACGCCGAATAATCCGCAGGATCGGTGACTATGGTCACAAATTGATGGTTCTTGGCTGCCGAGCGAACCATGCTTGGCCCGCCAATGTCGATATTCTCGATCACTTCTGCCCGCTCCGCTCCGCGCATCAGGGTCGCTTCGAAGGGGTACAGGTTCACCACCACCAAATCGATTGCGCCGATCCCGTGCTGCTCCATCGCGGCGGCGTGGTCGGGATTATCGCGTACCGCGAGCAGCCCGCCATGCACCATCGGATGCAACGTCTTGACCCGGCCATCCATCATTTCCGGAAAACCGGTCAGATCGGACACATCCTTTACCGTCAGGCCTGCATCGCGCAGTGCCTTGGCCGTGCCGCCGGTGGACACCAGCTCTACCCCGCGTTCGGACAGTGCCTGCCCAAGTTCGGCCAATCCGCTTTTGTCAGACACTGACAGCAGCGCCCGTTTGATCGTCACATTTCTCATACCAAATTAGCCCATTTTCTTGAGCAGCCAGGAGAAATTACCTCCGCTGCGAGAGGTCAGCCCCTGCAATACCAGCTGCTGGATCGGCTGCGGCCTACCCTGACCGTCTACCCACATGCTTTCTTCCACTTCCAGTTCCCCGCCAGCCGAGGAATTGCCCAACCGGAATTGCCAGTAAGTCCCATTCGGCAAGGCTAGGCCGGCGCCCATTTTGTCGTCCGACAAGCCCAGTTCGATGCCGGGGCCGATATGAAACCGTAGCGCGAAATCTATCTTGCCGCGCTTGCCCTTGCCCGACGGGACCAATAGGTCTTCACCGCGCAATTCGTTGCCATCATCACGCAATATCAGGATCCGGCGGTGGACCAGGCTAAAGCGTGAAGCATAGCCATCATGGCTCGCCTCGATCCGCGATGCTTTACCGTTTTCCAGCTCGAGAATGCGGCGATTGACCTCAACTTCCTCCACCCCCTTGCCCAGCTTGCCGTTGATCATCACCGCGGTTGAATTGGCATTGTCGAGCGCGAGCGTGGAATGGGCCGCAGTGGCACGCAGACCCTGTTCAATCCGCACCGGTACCTGACCGCCAGCAAAGGTAGCGCCGCCGCAATTGACGATAATCCGCCGCCCCTCGCAGGACATTTCAAACGCCAAGGTCGATGCGCAGCCAGACCGGGCGTGGCGCGCACGCGGCGGCGGCGCAGCGTCGAATTGCAGGATCGTCTTGCCGCCGGTGAGGCGCTGATAGCCCCATTGGCGAATATCCTTGAGCGGACGGGTACGCACACCGCTCGCTTCGATCAGCGCGGCGACCCGGTCTGCCTGAATTGCGCCTGCACCCTGCCAGCTACCCAGTCCGCCATCGCCATGCATCAGCGCGAGCAACGGCGGTACCAGAAGATTCAGCATCGCGGCCACTGCCGTTGGGGGTTCGCGGTCGGCCGCGCGGTAACAAGCTGCCAGCTTCACCAGCAGCCCGATCGCATCCATCTGCGCCACCGGGCTGCGCGACAATACGCCGCCATCATCCGCCACCAGTTCGCCCAATGCGCGGATCAGGCCCGCTTCGCCAAACAAGCGCCTCGGCTTGCCATCCGGCAACAGCAAGCCCGCCGCAGTAATTGCGCACCAACCCGCCACTTCGCCCAGCCGGTCATCCGCCCGCGTAACATTTTTGTCGAGCCACCGAGCGGTCTGGGTGATCGCCTCCAGCCCTTCGGCCCGAACCTGATCCTTTGGTCCGGACAGGATCAGCGGAGCGTAAACCAGCCAGTTGAGCAGCCGGTGACCGACATGTTCGACATTCCACGCCGGTCCCTTGCCAATGCCAGCCTTCGCTCCGGCGCCCAAGCCGATGCCGGTCCCGGCACCCTTTTGCGAAGGTCCATTGGCAGCGAGCCATGCCGTGAGCACCCGTTCAGCCGTGGGTACGCATTCTTCGCGTGGGGCACTGGCAGCCAGATCTCCAAGCCAGGAAAAGCCGTGAACCACCCGCTCAAATGGCGGCGTCAGACGCGCCTTGGGCGAGAAGTCCATCTGGGCGATCGGAGCCTTGACCCCGTGAACCAGAAAATGCCCCATGCGCAATGCCACGCCCGCCATCCGCTCGCCCTGAAGCGGGCATTTTACCGTCGCCAGCATCCGTGCGCGTGCCGGTTTGGTAAAGGGCGAAGTCAATGTGGCAGTGGGCACGCCCAACCGGTAGGCAAGACGAATGAACCGCTCGCCCGCGCCCAGTGTTGGCGGGGCGAAGTCGGTCAACACCAGCGATTTTCCGGGTTCGAGAACGGTGTCGGAATCCGGCGGGGCTGGCCATCCGGCAATTACCAAAGCCTCGTCAGTTTCGTGATCGAACGGCATTGCGCTTCCATCCTCTGCCCCGCCTTGAGCGGAAATTTGTTCGCCCGTCCGATCATCCGGTGTCACATCGACCATCAGACTGCTCCTGCGTCAGGCCCGCGCAATGCGGCGATATTGGCGGCGTAATGGTCCGGCCCGCCCTTGAAGGTGGCAGATCCGGCCACCAGCACATCGGCACCGGCTTCAATACACAGAAGCGCGGTTTCGGGATTCACCCCGCCGTCCACTTCCAGCCGGATATTACGGCCCGTCTTATCGATCATCTTGCGGACTGCTTCGATCTTCCGCAACTGGCTGTGAATAAAGCTTTGTCCGCCAAAACCGGGATTGACGCTCATCACCAGCACCAAGTCGATATCGTCGATCAGATAATCGAGCATCTTAGCGGGCGTTGCAGGATTGAGCGAGATTCCCGCTTGTTTGCCGAGTGCTTTGATCGCTTGCACTGTCCGGTGGGTATGCGCTCCGGCCTCCGGATGGACCGTGATGATATCGGCCCCGGCATTGGCGAACGCCTCCAGATAGGCATCGACCGGACTGATCATCAGATGCACATCGAAAATCTTGTCCGAATGCGGACGCAGCGCTTTGACCACGTCAGGCCCGATGGTGATGTTGGGGACGAAATGCCCGTCCATCACATCAACGTGGATCCAATCGGCCCCGGCGGCATCGATCGCGCGAACTTCCTCGCCCAGCCGGGCGAAATCGGCGGAGAGGATGGAGGGCGAAATCAGTGGCTGGGCCATGGTGGGCACCTCTTTCCAGAAAACCGATCCCTTCGAAAAAACCGGCGTAATCGGACCAACTTGTGGTTCAATATCCGGTTAGGGGCCAGATATAGGTGCGGCAAGGAGTGCTCCGGTGCTTTTCCACACCGCTTCGCCCGTTCCAATGTTGGAAATTTGCTTGATGAACGCTCTGGGTTTTTACAATTCAGCGGTAATTCAGGGTCCTTGCGCTAGAAAAGCGCCATATTCAGGGGGTTTTTGGGTCAGTCATCCGGCTGCAAATCCATACGCCCGCGTGCTGCCCAGCGGCAGCCACAGACGAAAGATTTGAATAAGCATGACTAATCGCATTGAATTCTCCACCTTGAAACTTGCCCCGATGGGATTGGCTGCGGCCGCGATGGCCATTTCCGTCCCCGCCACCGCGCAATATAATCAGACGATCGGCAACAATATGGCCAAATGTGCCAGCGGTGCCGGCCCCGCAGTCAAGGTGACTGTCACCGGCATCAAGGAATCGAGCGGCAGAATTCGCGTCCAAAGCTATAATGGTACCAAGGACGATTGGCTGGAATCAGGCCGCTGGCTCGCCCGTATCGAGGCACCTGCCAAAAGTGGTTCCATGACTTTCTGTATGCCGGTCCCATCAAGCGGCAGCTACGGAATTGCCGTGCGCCACGACATTAACGGGAATGGTAAGACAGACCTGCGCGAAGATGGCGGTGCGATGTCGAACAACCCCAGCATAAACATCTTCAACCTCGGCAAGCCGAGTTACAAGAAGACCGCCTTTTCGGTCGGTAATGGCGTGACGTCGATCAGCATCAACATGAAATATTTCTAAGGTTTAACCGGCCTGTTTGTTGACCCGTTTATTGGGCGCCGCGGGTTAGCGGCGTTTGCGCCAGATTTCGAACAATACCTTTGGCGCCGCCAACAAGGGGTGTTTTTCACGCCACGGGGTCATCTCCACCGCAATGCCGGTATGGCGTTCGAACTTCCATGCGCCGTACCGCGCCGCGCCTTCGAATGTCGTGGTTGCCTTCACCAACCGGAGCAAGTTGAGCGGTTTGCCCAAACGCCGCCGCGAAGTCCACCAGCGAAGAATTTTCCTGCGGTCGCTGGCGCCGATCTGCGGGGTCAGCCTGTCTCCTTCGCAGTCATAGGCAATGCCTTGGGCGGATAGAGCGAGCGGCAGCAACCCGGTAAAATGGGCCTGATTGACAGACAGGATCGAATTTTCCCGGCCCGGTTTTTCCACTCGCAATTCAGATTTGTAGGTCGCTTGGAACAATGCGCGCCAATAGTCGTCTGCTGTGCCGCTTGCCGGCCCCAGCACCGCAGCCAGGCGCGCAGCGGTACAGGCAGCGGCAGCGACCGCGTCAGACACTCCGGTTCGAATATTTTCATCGGCCAGCCACACCAGAGCGCTGGGCTGCACGAAGCGAGCCCAGATGGTGGTATCGCGCCGCTCGCCTCCGGCCGCTTCGGCAAAGGTACACAGCGCCATCGCCGCGACTTTGGCCCGCAGGATCTGCCCCGCCCCATCACCGGAATTGTCCCATTCGTGATAGCTGACCCGAGGCCAGATTTTTTCCTGCTGCGCCCCCGGCATCAACAGGTAAAAATCGAGCACTCCCTCGAGTGAGCCGGTGCGTAAATTGGAACCGTAGAATAACGCTGCCACCGCGCCGGCATCACGCGCCAGACCCGCGGCAAAGGCGGTAACCGCCGGATCGACCGGTGCGGCCAGATTGTCACCAACCCGCTGCATCAAAGCTTTATCGGAATGCGCCGCGCTCATGGGATTACCCGGTCACGGTACGACAAAGCGCAATTCCGGTCCCTCCGCCACCTGATATCGGCCAGCCGGAAAGATTTCACCGTCGAGGATGAATTCGTCAGCCAGTGCCAGTTCGAACTCGCTGGCCTTGGCGAAATGAACGCCCGCACGGGTAACCCAGGCTGGCGCTTTGCCCGCTACCACCGCCGGGATAGTCGCCAGCAGGCGGCGGCGTGCCTTGTCCATCACCACCATCCGCAGACCGTCATGGTATGGCCCGAACAATTTCATGTTCACCGGTAGGCGGTCCAGTGTGGACGCAACCAATATCCAGCGCAAAGACGGATCGCCAAATCCGCTATGGGGCAAGGGTACCCGGTCTGGCCCGAGCAGTAATTCCATTCCGATCCCGCGCCGCCAACGATTGCGAGCAGTGCCAAACAGCGCCTGCAACACGCCCCAGGTCGTGGTCACGCCAACCGCAAGGCTGTTGAATGCGCCCAATCGGTGCGCGTCTTGGCCCACCTTGATTCCGGTGGTGAACGCTCCTGCGCCAAGAATAAAGCCGAGCAAAGGACCTGATTTCTCCCGGGTG